>CAZCWE010000288.1:0-5798 GCA_964502285.1 uncultured Spirulina sp.
GAAGCTTGCCCCAGGATGGCCCAACGAAACCCATCAATCACCCCCACCATCGGATTCAGGGAATAGAGCAAACGCCACCGTTCCGGAACCACATCGCTGCTGAAGCCCACGGGGGAAATGTAGAGACCAAACTGCACCATAAACGGCACGACAAACCGAAAATCGCGGTATTGCACATTCAACGCCGCCAACCAGAGGCCAACGCCAAGGCTGGCTAAGGCTGCGATCGCCACCAACACCGGCAACAAAATAATCCGCCAACTCGGCACAAAGTTGTACCACGCCATCAACCCCAGCAAAATCATCCCTGAGATCAAAAAATCCACAAAACTCACCACGATCGCACTAGCCGGCACAATCAAGCGGGGAAAATACACCTTCGCCAGCATATTGGCGTTGGTCACCAAGCTATTACTACAGGCGGAGAGAGAATTCGCGAAAAACTGCCACGGCAGCATCCCCGCAAACACCAAGATCGGATAAGGAACCCCCGACGAGGGCAACTTCGCCAAGTTACCAAACACCACCGACAGCACCACCATCGTCAAAAACGGCTGCAACAACGCCCAAATCACGCCGATCGCCGTTTGTTTATAGCGCACCAAGATATCCCGCCAGGCCAGAAAGCCAAAAAGCTCCCGATAGCGCCACAGATCGCGCCAATAGTGCTGTTCAACTTTGCCAGCTTCAATGATCAGTTCAGGAGGGCGGGACATGGGCAGGGCAGGAAGAAAGTCCGCACCACTATAGCAGGTGGGGCCGGTTTTCATCCCGACGCTTGGGCCGCGCCCAGGAAAAACGCATACCTGGTAAACCCCCGTCCCTCTAGGGATGACAAGGAGAGCGGAAGAGAGAGAGGGAGAAAGGTGTAGACATCGACCTCCATTAAAAAATAGGGTGGTTTGAGAAGAATACCCACCCTAAACAATGTTGCCCGAATTGTACCGCAAGGCCCTCAGCCCTCACCTGAGCGAAAGCCAACTCCTCACCCTCGAACTGCTGATCCTGTTAATCCAGAGCCACCGCGAAATCACCTTGGGAAAGTTAGCGGCTCTCTTTCCACAACCCATTAAGTACAGCAGTCGCATCAGAAACTTACAACGATTTTTTGGGCTAACTGCGCTCAACGTCAGACTCCTGTGGTTTCCGATTATAAAGTGTTGGCTGCGACGAGAATATCGAGGGCAACATCTCAATCACGACCAAAGAAGGCGACATAAAAAACTTAAAGAAAAATTGAAAGGCTATCTCGTGATTGCGCTCGACCGTACCCAATGGAAAGGACGCAATGTGCTGATGACCACTATCGTATGGGGCAACCACGCCTTACCGGTCTATTGGGAAATCATCAAGTCTCAAGGGAGTAGCTCTTTAGCTGTGCAGAAACGATTATTAAAAATAACGCTCCAACAGTTCCACTCTTATCCGGTGCTTGTGCTGGGTGACCGCGAGTTTCACAGCCCGAAACTCGCGGCATTGCTACAGCAGTGGGGGGTTGACTTTGCTCTCCGTCAGAAGAAAAGTGCCTATATTCAACGGTCGGATGCTACGGACTATCAGCCCCTTTCGGGCATGGGCTTTGCACCCGGCGACCGTCAATTCTTACATCATGTTTGGATCGGCAAAGAGTCTCCCTTGGGTCCTTTCAATCTTGCCGTTCGCTGGAAACGTTCCTATCGGGGTCGAGGGGGTAAAGAGCCTTGGTTTATTCTCACTAGTCTTGCTTCTCTGACGCTCACGCTCCGTTTCTATCGCTGTCGTTGGGGGATTGAAACCATGTTTAAAGATTTTAAGTCGGGCGGCTATCATCTTGAATCCACTCAGGTGAATGATGCTCGTTTTTTAGCTCTTTTTCTTCTGCTTGTTTTGGCTTACAGTTTGGCGACTATTTTTGGGTCTTTTTGGGCGAGTTCTGGTGTTAATGATTACCTGGCTCGTTTGGCTGAACATCGTCGTTGCTTCCCTCGACATAGTGATTTCCGCTTTGGGCTCTATGGTTATCTGTGGCATTTTGCTCTCCTCACCTGGCAGCCGCTTGCCTCTCGCCTGATGGCTTGTAAGCCTCATAAACGCCTCTTTTTTAAGCGTGGTCTCGCTGCTCTTTCCCTTGTCCGCTCTACTCTACAGCTTCCTTGTCATCCCTAAAGCCCCCGTCCTAATCTCTTCAACAAACCCAGGGCATCACCTCTCTTAGAAACGGCTCCCTACGCATCCACGCCGCTGAACTTGCCATTGATGAGCTAATTGTGTCAAAAGTTTCGATTATTGCGATTGCTGCGTTTATTTTGTTTAGAGGGTACACTGACTCTAGTTACCGTTGACAACGGTATAACGCCTATAGGAATGGGAAAAATGACTGGTAGAATTTCTGATTTTCAAAAGACAGTTGCCCCAACTGCGGCAGATACGGAGCTTGCACGGGACTCAAGCCGCCAGCTTTCAAAACTGCTAGACAGGCAGCATGAAATTGGAAAGCAATGTTCTCACTTCCAGCTTCATGTCCAGGCAGTCAATGAGCCAGAGGAAGTGGTCGTTATTCCGGTATCTGCCTTGCGCCTTTTGACTGATATTTTGACCCAAATGGCTAACGGCAACGCAGTCAGATTGATACCTGTCCATGCTGAACTAACAACGCAGCAGGCAGCGGATCTCTTAAATGTGTCCCGTCCGTTCTTGATCGGGCTGATTGACGATGGCAAGATTCCATATCGCAAAGTCGGAACCCATCGACGGATTCGCTTTGCAGATCTCATGGTATATAAGCAGAACGTTGATCTGAAAAGACTTCAAGCCCTTGAGGAACTCGCACGTGAGGCACAAGAATTAGACATGGGTTATTGATTGTGAGTAATTTCACTGCATTATTTGATGCATGTGTTCTTTACCCAGCTCCTCTGCGCGACTTCTTGATGAACTTGGCGATAACAGATCTGTTTCGCGCCAAATGGACTGATGAAATTCATGATGAGTGGATTCGGAACGTTTTGATGAATAGGCCCGATCTCACAAAAGATCGTTTGCAACGTACAAGGGCTTTAATGAACAGTCATGTCCGTGACTGTCTGGTGATTGGTTATCAAGACCTTATTCCATCATTGACTTTGCCAGATATAAATGATTGTCATGTCCTGGCGGCTGCAATTCGTGCAAGGGCTGATGTAATCGTCACTTACAACTTAAAAGACTTTCCGGCTGCAAGTCTTGAGCAGTATGGCATTGAGGCTCAGCATCCTGATGAGTTCATTACTCATTTGATTGATTTGGCTCCTCCAGTGATCTGTGAGGCAGCGAAGCGACAACGAATGAGCTTGAAAAACCCGCCCCAAAGTGTTGAGGAGCTACTTTCAGCTTACGAAAGGCAAGGTTTAGCTCAGACTGTAGCAGAACTCAGACTGTATGACGGATTGCTTTGAATTCTCATATTTCGGTCTGTCTAGCTACAGATTAGACGGATTTTGTCCATCTAATCATCGTCCGCTGGATCGACTGTGAAGGGTGGATGAACGATCGCATCACGCCGGATCATGTTCTGTTGCCGGTTGGGTCTTGATGTGTCCTTTGCACTGAAATGGTGCGATCGCACCCCTGCCCCATCCACCTCAGCCTCAGCCCTGGGGTGGATGGGTTTGCCATCGGACGGCGGATCTTCTGGCCATTCCCCTCTGTAACTCCATCAACGCTGCGACTATGATGGGAAGAAATGCCACCGTCTCGATCCCCGGATTGGGGTAGATCTACACATCTCCTATGGTGCCTAATCTGAATCCGCCGCCTCGTAATGGTTCTCTTGCCCCCAACCCGGGGGCGGGAAATGCGATCGCGCCCCCCACTTTTGGGAATGCAGACGAGGATAGTCTCAACCTTCGGCTTGCGCTCTCGATGTTGCGCCGACGGTGGTGGATCTTGCTGCTGGTTGGGGGTGCGGTGAGTTCGTTGATGGGGATGCGCGTTCTCCAGGAGCCGCCCCTGTACCGCAGTCAATTTCGCCTCCTCGTTGAACCCATCGCCAGCGATCAGCAGTTTGACCAATTTAGTCAACGCCTCATTGGTCAGTTGGGCACAGACTTTGACTATGAAACCCAAATCGAAGTGCTGCGCAGTCCCACGGTCATTCAGCCCATCTTGAACGAGATTCGCACGCAATACCCTGACCTCGACTACAGTGGCTTGATGTCGAGTCTGTCAGTGGCACAATTGGGGGTGACGAAGATTATCGAAATTGGCTACCAGGATTCCGATCCCAACAAGATCAAATTCATCTTGGAAGAACTGGCCGACGGCATGATCGAGTATTCCCAACAGGAGCAACAAACCGGGCGACAAAAGGGCCTTGAATTTGTGGAAGAACAACTGCCTGTTCTGGAAAAACGGGTGAACGATCTGCAAGCTCAACTCGAAACCTTTCGGCAAGCTAACAATATTATTGACCCCAGTACCCAGGGGCAGCGTGTCGCCGAACGCCTCAGCACGATTACCGATGAGCAGCGCAATACCCGCACGACTCTGAATGAAACGCGATCGCTCACAGCTCGACTCGAAGATCAAATTGATCTCGGTTTGGATCAGGCGATGGTGGTGGCGGCGTTGAGTGAAGCCCCCCGCTATCAAAACCTGCTCAACCAACTGCAAGCCCTAGAAACGGAACTGGCCCTAGAATCAGCGCGGTTTACGGGGAACAATCCGACGATTGTGTCGTTGCGGGCGCGGCGGGAAAAGTTACTGCCGTTGATTCGCGCCGAAGCGGAAACGGTGCTGGGGTCAGAGGCGGTGAGTGAGGATATCAAATCCTTGGCAGCGTCGCCGAATCCGATTCGGCTGCAATTGACTCAAGACTTTATTAATGCGACCAATGAACAGCAAATGCTGGCGGTGCGATCGGCGGCGTTGGCCCTCGCGGAAAACCAAGCCCGCCAGGATGTGGATCGCTTTGCGACGTTGAATCGACAATATACCGACCTGAAGCGGCAGTTGGATGTGGCGACGGAGAGTTTGAATCGCTTTTTGTCGGTGCAGGAGGATCTTCAAATTGAGGCGGCCCAGCGAACGATTTCCTGGGAAATTCTCAATGCGCCGGAATTACCGCTCTATCCGATCGCACCCAATGTGATGCGGGGGATGATGTTGGCGGTGATGGCGGGGCTGCTGTCGGGGGCGGGGGCGATGTTGGTGGCGGAGAAGCTAGATGTGCGTTTCCATTCGCCGGATGATATTCAGGATTTGGTGAAGTTGCCGCTGTTGGGGGTCGTGCCGTACCGCAAGGAGTTCCGGGATAAGAAGGGGATTGATAAGACGTTGCCGATGCCTGCGGGGAACCGTCGTTATCAAACGACGCCGTTTTTAGAGGCGTTTCGATCGCTGAATGCGAATTTGTCGTTTTTTACGCCGGATAAGCCGTTGCAGGTGATTGTGGTGAGTTCTTCCGTGCCGTTGGAAGGGAAGTCTACGACGGCGATTCATTTGGCGCAGACGGCGGCGGCGATGGGGCAAAAGGTGCTGATTGTGGATGCGGATTTGCGTCGTCCCCAAGTCCATGCGATGACGGATTTGCCGAATGTGTGGGGGTTATCCCATGTGATTTCGATGGATTTGGAGGCCAACCCTTTTGGAGTTGGCCTTTAATAGAGATGCTGTAAGTAGGAGGTCAGATTTCAGAAGTCGGATGTCAGACTCTAACGATTTGAAAACGAGTAGTTTACGACAATTCAAAATACGGGTTAATTCTGTCCAAGTACTTAGTTGTTCAAAATTAAATAGATGCTATTTTGCCATAACTGACTGAATGTGAGAGACTTTTTCTC
>CAZCWE010000289.1:0-3791 GCA_964502285.1 uncultured Spirulina sp.
AAAAGGGGGGCTAGGGGGGATTGAAGGATGGTGTAGGCTCTTGAGATGGGTTTGTCTATAAGAGCAGTCGCCCATCAGGAAAGGGCTTTTCCCTTGCCGAATTTCTCGCTGATTTTGAGGTGGGTTAGGGACTGGTGCTCATGCCGCGTTGGGCTTCATGGGCAACGACTTCTACGGAATCTTGGGCGAGGGTGGCGAGGGCGGCTTGGGCTTCTTCGCCGCCGAGACGGTTGAGGGATTGGGCGATGCGGTAGCGCACTTGCCAATCTTCATCACTGTGGAAGGGGATCAACAGGGGGATGGCGCGGGGATCGCCCAGTTCGCCAAAGGCACTGATGGCGGCGGTGTAGAGGAGGGATTGATCGGATTTGATCGCCTCGACGAGGATATCAAAGCCACGGGGATCGCCCATTTCACCGAGGGCGGCGACGATGCTGAATTGGACGAGCCATTCGGTGGTGTTTTCGTAGGCTTGGCGCAGATCTTCAAAGCCATCGGTGAGTTTGAGGGCGGCGATCGCATCTGCTGCCGCCGCTTGCACATCCGCTTCCGGATCGTTCTGGAGGCGATCGCGCAACAGCACCAAGGATGCCGCGAGATCCACCGTCCCTAGGTGATCCAATTGACTCACCGCCGCATAGCGCACCCGCGCTTGGGAATCCGTAATCAGGGGTTGGATCAGTTCAAACCCGGTCGTCTTGTCCAGTTGACGCAGATGATTGAGGCCACGAATGCGATCGCCATACTCCTCTGAACGTAACAACGCCTGTACGGATTCACGGGTAATAGTCATAAAAAAGGGTCTAGGGTAGCAAGGATGGACAATGGACAGCGATCGCGATTAACTCGCTGCCATCGCTCGAATAATATCACCATGGGAGAGAATCCCCACGATCTGACCGTTGGAGTCCACCACGGGCAAACGGCGCACATGTTTTTCATGCATAATCCGAGCCGCATCCCGGAGGCTTTGATCCGGTTGGGCGGTGATCGGCTTTTTCGTCATCACTTCGCCGACGGTTTGCCCCAGGGACTTGTGCAATTCCTGTTCATAGCGGGCGGGATTTTGCAAAAAGATCACACTGTCGAGAAACATAATGTAGGGCGGCGGATCGGCCCCCGTTTCTTGCCACATCAAATCCGCGTCCGACAGCACCCCCACTAACGTCCCGGCATCATCCACCACCGGCAGACCGCTGATCTGTTTTTCCGCCAAAAGCTGGATCGCCTCCCGTAAAGCGGTTTGTGGAGTCACCGTAATGGGCGTGGGAGTCATAAACTCCGCCACAGTTTTTGTCATGGTTGTTGATCGCCTCAGAAGAATATCTCTATTGTAGGGAAGAGCCGGAACCCCCTTGGGATTGTGTTATGGATTGTTACAGCGATGATGATTTGATGACAACGGGGAGCGATCGCTGGCCATGCGCTGCGATGGACAGAATGCGATACTGAACGATTAACCCCCAGTTCAGAGCAATCACCCCATGGATAGTCGTTTGGATCGCCGTCAATATGCCCCCGCCACAGAGCGCAACCGCGATCCCATTTTGCAGGTGCTCAAGCAGGTGTTGCCGCCTCAGGGGACGGTGTTAGAGATTGCCAGCGGCACGGGAGAGCATGGGGTCTATTTCGCGCCCGCCCTTGCGCCCCGCCGTTGGTTGAGCAGTGAACCCAATCCGGAACTGCGATCGAGTATTTTGGCGTGGCAACAGGCCTGCCCGGCGGCGAACCTCACCGCGCCGATTCCGTTGGATGTGTGCGATCGCCCCTGGTCGATTGAAACCGGGCTGTTGCCCCTGGGGATGACGAGCGCAGACCTAGAGCGCGAGCCGATTGGGGCGATCGTCGCGATTAACATGATCCACATCGCGCCCTGGGCGGCCACCCTCGGACTCTTGGCCGGAGCGGGGCGCATCTTGCCAGCCGGGGGGATTCTGTACCTTTACGGGCCGTTTTTCCAAGCCGGACAACCCGCCGCGCCGAGCAATCTCGCCTTTGACCAATCCCTGCGGGCGGCCAATCCGGATTGGGGGATTCGGGCGTTAGAGGATGTGGAGGCGATCGCCCATGGGGAGGGCCTGATCCGACGGGATGCGATCGCTATGCCGGCGAATAATCTCTCGGTGATCTTCGAGCGCCAAGCTCACTAAATTCAGCGGCATTCCGCCCAATTAACCCCGCCGCTCGAAAAATCTTCAATTTTCCTGATGCAAGGAAAAAACCCTGAAAAGCGGATCAGCCCATTCTTGAAAATTCATTGAGAAGGGCTGAGATTGGCTATACTTCAGGGTCTAATGTTTAGTAGAGTCGTTTTTCTCCCAAGAACTAAATTTTGCTACTGTAGAAGGTAGGAAGATACTTTTAACGGCGATTTATCCTGCGCCCTGTATTCAAGACAGGTCAAGGATCAAACCACGTTAAGGCTAGGGTTCAACCCTCATGAGCGCAGCAGGTCACTCCATCCCTTGGTTGTTATTGTCTAACGTTGATTGTCTAACGTTGATTACCACAATGGCCCCATTCATGGCGATCGCCACTCTTGAGCGCATCAACCCTCAATCGATTTAGCCTCCTTGTGCGATCGGCTCAGACTCAGGACAGATGCACTACCCAAAATGCAAACGAAAGGATGACTAAAGACAGTTAGGGTGTATCGACGGTGATTGTGAATGAGTTAACTGGGAATTTCGATGGTGAAATCTATGAATTTTGAAGATATTTACACCTTTTTCAACAACCCCCCGCCGCATTATCTCAACCGAGAGCTGGCGGTGTGCTATGTCCTCTCGGTGTTGCTCAACACTGAATCCTACGGTACAGAGTTGATTGAGTTGCTCGAACGGGACTACCCCACGTATCGGCTTTCAGATACAGTGCTTTACGGAGCATTGAAGTTTCTCGAACGGGAAAAAAACATCGAAGGCTACTGGAAAAAAGTCGTTGGCCGGGGTCGCCCGCGTCGGATGTATCGGCTCTGTGAGTCAGCCCAACGCCAAGCAGAAGAACTCGCGCGGTACTGGCAAAGCTACGTCAATCAAGAGACCCAACGACAGGCAATGTAAAGGGAGCGAGAGAAAGGACGCTGAGACTCGCTTTGGTGATGACTTTGTGTCTGTTCGATGACCCGCAACTGAAAAAGGCAGACTGTAATTATTGCAGCCTGCCTTTTTCGCGTCTTCATACTGGAATAAAACGGTTATTCTTTGGGAAGCGAGGGCTTTCCTTGCCCTGAGCCCCCCCATGCATCACTTGACCCATCGGTAGTGGAAGGTAGTGGAGTCGGGAAGGGATCTGCTGGGGGCATTAAGATAGAGCGTATTAGCATCCACAGGAGAAAAGTATGATAATCGGCATTAATCCCGTTCCGTGGGGGAGATGATCTAACGATTCAAGCCATTCGGCAAGATCAAGCGTGTTATGGACACGAGTGTGATATTTGGGGTCTTGAGGTACTCATTTTTTCAGATACTGTCTGTGGGTTGTGGCAGTTCGTGTTGTTGCTCTGCTTTTACGGGTTGTTTGTAAGTCTTATGCATCGTTTGCTCAAACATCAAATCCAACAGTATCTAGGCTCCGGGGAGGCGTTGCCGCCGGAATGGCAGCCGTTTTTGGCGGCGGTGAGTGAGACCTATGCAGCAGCCGATCGCGATCGCAACGCCCTAGGGCACGATCAAGACCCGAACGCCCAAGCCTTGGTTGAAACCAAGACCCCAATGCGCGAGGCGATTCCGGATCTATTTTTTCAGCTCGATCAAGACGGCATCATTCAGGACTACAAACCCGGTAGTATG
>CAZCWE010000289.1:3846-5785 GCA_964502285.1 uncultured Spirulina sp.
CGCCACAAGTAATCAGCTTCAGCCCACGCTTACGCGCTTGAGCAATCAGCAAGCGATCGCCATCGTCCGCGACATCACCCTCCAAAAACGCACCGAAGCCGAACTCACCGCCGCCAAGGAAACCGCAATCCGAGAAGCCACCCGCAGCGAAGAAGCCAACCTGGCCAAAAGTCAGTTTCTCGCCAAAATGAGCCATGAGCTGCGCACCCCCCTCAACGCCATCTTGGGGTTCAGCCAATTGATGTACCGTGATCCCAACCTCAACGCCGACCAAAAAGACTACCTCAACACCATCAACCAAAGCGGCAAACATCTCCTCGATGTGATCAACGAAATTCTCGACCTCGCCAAAATTGAAGCCGGGCGCACCATCCTCAACGAACAACCCTTTAACCTGCCCCGCCTCCTCAACAGTGTGCGCGCCATGCTGGCCATGAAGGCCATGTCCAAGGGCCTAGAGTTTCGCCTCGAACTCGATCCGGAACTGCCGGTACAAGTGGAAGCCGATGAACAAAAACTGCGCCAAGTCCTGATCAATCTCCTCGGTAACGCGATTAAATTCACCGCCGAGGGCTGGCTTTGTTTGGCCGTCAAGACGATCCCCACCCCGGAGCAGGGGCGGATTGCGGTGCAATTCCAGATTCAAGATACAGGCTGTGGCATCAGTGACGCAGAAACCAGTAGTCTGTTTGATCCGTTTGTGCAAAGCCTCAAGCGCACGGACAATCAGGAGGGGACTGGCCTAGGCTTAACCATTAGTCAGCAATTTGTGCAGTTGATGGGAGGCGTGATTACGGTGCAGAGTCAATTGGGCGAGGGTACGCTGTTTCAGTTCACGATTTCCCTCAAGTTAGTGCGCGAAAGTACGAGCTTGGCCCAAACGCCCCTGGTGGTGGTGGGTTTGGCCCCAGGGCAGCCGAATTATCACATTTTGGTGGTGGAAGACCGCAAAACCAATCGAGAGTTATTGGTGACGCTGTTGGCAACGGTGGGCTTTACGGTGACGGCGGTCACCCAGGGGGAAGAAGCGATCGCAGCCTGGCAAGCCACCCAACCGGATTTCATCTGGATGGATTTACAAATGCCGATCTTGGACGGCCTCGGCGCAACCCAAGCCATCCGCCAGCAAGAACTAGCCCAAGGGGTCACCCATCCCGTGCCCATTGTGGTTTTAACCGCCAGTGCCTTTGTGGCAGACGAAGCCCAAGTGTTAGAGATGGGGTGCAATGGCTTGGTGCGCAAACCCTATACAGAGTCGATCATTTTTGAAACCATGGCCCGCCATCTGGGTGTGATCTACACCTACGCCGATGAAGAAACCCCCATCACGCCGCCGTCGCGAGAGCCTCAATTTCACTCGGATGACCCCACCCAAAACCCCATCCTCAATCAGTTTCAATCCGTACCGCTCCTCTGGCAAACACAGTTTAAACAGGCGGTGTATGAAGCGGATGGCGAGGAAATCAATCAACTCGTGCAACAACTTCCCCCCCGATGCGAAGAGTTGGGCACAGCCATCCTGCAATGGCTCGATGGCTTTGAGTTTGAAACGATGATTGCCATGCTGAATTTAGGGTTAGAAGGGGATGCCGAGTGAAATCGAGGCATCAGAGGGCGTACCGGCAGGGGCTAGCGGGGCATGGAGAGGGGCGGCTCTTGGGGGTCGAGTTCTCGAATCAGGGGTAGGACGCTTTCCCCGGTAATGAGCCGTGCGCCGCGTCCGCGTGTGAAGTAGTTCCAGCCCCACTGGAGCATGACGATCAGCTTATTATCAAATTCGATGAGGTAGTAGATGTGGGCGAAGACCCAGATAAGCCAGGCGATGAAGCCGGAGAATTTGATGAAGCCGAGATCCACTACGGCGGCGTTTTGACCAATGACGGCCAGTTTGCCAAGGTCGAGATAGCGGAAGGTAGGGGTGTCTTTCCCGGCAAGACGG
>CAZCWE010000290.1:0-5768 GCA_964502285.1 uncultured Spirulina sp.
TCCGGGAGGCTTCGCCAACGACTCCGCTCAGGGTGCGCTAATTGAATGTCCTAACAAACTTGTCTACTGCTATAAAGGGGTCAGTCCAAATAATAGGGAACAGGATGCTCCCACCCCATCACAATCAATAGACCTCTTGCATCAATCAAAACCCTCACCCTCAACACCTCTCCCGCCGGGCGAGAGTCTTTGAATCCGGCTCCCCTTCGCCCATTTTGGAAGAAGGGGATGAGGGCTTCGAGCAGATTCGCGCAAGAGGTCTAATCTCAAAATCAATTTTCTATAGTACATTTCAACTTTTTTCCTGTCCTGAAATGCTGCCCTTGGCTTTCGCTCTAGTAGTCGATTTTTTCGATGTGGTTGCGCACTTCATTGAGGTCGATGTAGCAATCCGTGGCATTGCGCAATTCTCGCGCAATCATGCCTTCGGTGGAGACTACTGTGATGTGGGTATTTTTCGAGCGCAACAGTTCGATCGCCCGCTCAAAATCTCCATCACCACTGAACAAAACAACACGATTATATTGCTCGCAGGTGTTGAACATATCCACCACGATTTCAATATCTAAATTGGCTTTTTGGGAGTAGCGACCGGAGGAATCATCATAATATTCCTTGAGAATTTTTGTGCGTACCGTATAGCCGAGGCTGATCAAGGCATCGCGAAAACCACGCTGATCTTGGGGGTCTTTTAAGCCGGTATACCAAAAGGCATTGACGAGCATGACGGTGGGTTCACTTTTGAAATATTCTAAAACCCGACGGGGATCAAAGAACCAGCCATTTTTTTGTTGGGCATAAAACATATTATTTCCATCAACAAAAATGGATAAACGATTTTGTGGAAAAAACATAAAAATAACAACCTAATTAATTTAAGCAAGCCAATAAATAATCTAGATATAGTCAGAGATAGATTCAGATGATAGGGATTGAGCGGGGCTGAGGGGGGAGACTCGCTTGCTCAGTCCGTCTAAGCCCAGACTGGTCAAATCGCATCACAGCCTTGGACGGTGGATAATGACGACGCTCTAAAAGTATCCCACAACGCTCTAGCCCTGTGAGCAAATTTGAGGGGAGGGGCGATCGCACTGAAATCGCCCATTATAAAAATGAGCACCAATCACTCCAGCCGCCGGGATAGAGTGGGGCAGCGGGCAGGTCAGCGATCGCCAACGAGAGCAAATTCACGCAAGCCGTCACCCCCGAACCGCAATACATCACCACGGTTTCGTCAAAGTCAATCCCGTCCCAACGCTGACGCTGTTCAGCGGGCGATCGCAGATACCCCGCCGCCGTCGTTGCCTCGCGCCACGGTCGGTTCACCGCCCCTGGAATATGGCCTGCGATCGGGTCAATCGGTTCGCGTTCCCCTCGGTAGCGATCGGCATCCCGCGCATCCACGAGGGTTAACTGGCCGCTGGCCTGACCCTGGCGCACCTGCTCGCGATCCAGACACCAATCCGGCTGTAAGCGCGGCACAAACTGCCCCGATCGCGGGGCGGGGATCGCATCCGTGACGGGGCGTTGCTCCGCCATCCACGCGGGCCACCCGCCATCTAAAATCATCACCTCCCCATGGCCGTAGTACCGCAACAGCCACCACAGCCGCGCCGCAAAGGCACAATGGGCATCGTCATAGGCCACCACAGGGGTTTTGCCCCGCGTGATCCCCATTGCTGCGAATTTTTCCCCTAGGGTAGTGGGATCGGGGAGGGGGTGGCGACCGCCATGGGACTCCACAGGAGCCGAGAGATCGGCATTCAGATCAAGATAATACGCACCGGGCAGATGGGACTGATGGTACTGAGTTCGTCCCCACTGGGGATCAGCCAACTGAAACCGGCAGTCAATCACAACTAGATCCGGATCAGCCAAGCGATCGGCCAGGGCAGCACTCGAAATAAGAGGATTCATAATAATAAAGCGTTAACAATAATCAAGCCGGGGGGATGGTTGGGGTGGTTACACCTCCTCATGGAGGATGGAAGGGCAATAGGATTTCACGATTAGGAGACAGTTTTGCTGGTGCTCGGTGCGGCAGTAGCTCAGGTGATCGGCAATTTTGTGCAAAATGGCAATACCGCGGCCGCCGCCGCCGTTGCGATTCCCCGCTGCGGCATTGGCTTGACTGAGACAGGCTTCGAGATCAAAGGGGGGGCCATGATCCCAAATGCGAATTTCAAGGCGATCGCTGTAACGCAACACTTCTAGTTCAATGGGAGTCGTTGCAGCGAGTCCCCCATGGGCATGGCGCACCGCGTTCGTAAACCCTTCGGCGAGGGCTAACTCACATTGAATCCAGGTTTTGGGGTCAATTTCAGGACTATGACTCGATCTAAACCAGATTAAGACATGATCGAGCTGCGTTAAGCGGGTTTGAACAGCGAGTGTGCTTTGATGCAAAACGTCCAACAGTAAAACTCCCGTTCACAATTGCTGGCATGGGGTTGCGAGGCAAAACAGCATGAGCTGGCCCCATCAAGTCTTAACCGCAATGCACCCGCTGGTCAGGGGTTAGCTCACTGGCGATCGCCCGCTGCCATTCCACCGAATCGGACATTTAGACGGCGTTGTTACCCAGAAAAACTCTTCCATAGTTTAACGTGAAGTGGGAAGCAATCTTGATGTGTCATCGTAGAATGGGTTACGCCATCTGTCCGAGCAAAATTCTACAATCTAAATGAAGCCGCGAATTGTTGTTCCCCTCGTTCCCGATGACTCAGACTAATGGCGCTGCTATGGAGAATATTGTAATTATCGACGATGACCCAGCGATTCAAATGCTGTTAAAGCGGACGCTGGCAAGTCGTGGCTACGAGGTGACGGTGGCGAGTAATGGAGCAGACGGATTGGCGCAGGTGCAAGCATTACACCCGGCCATGGTGATCTGTGATTGGGTGATGCCGAAGATGAACGGTTTGGACGTGTGCCGTCATGTCAAGTCGTTGCCAGAGTTGGCCACAACGTTTTTTATTCTGCTCACCTCAAAGGGGTCTGTGGAGGATCGGGTGGAAGGGTTGGATGCGGGGGCGGATGATTTTCTCTGTAAACCGATTGAGATGTTTGAATTAGAGGCGCGGATTCGCTCCGGGCTGCGGCTCTATCAGCTTAATAATGATTTGCAGCGGCAGAAGCAATTACTTGAGACAGAACTGGCCGAAGCGGCGGATTATGTTTGCTCGCTGTTGCCGGAGCCGTCGCCGTCGCCGCCGTTGGTGGTGGATATGCGGTTTATTCCGTCGAGTCAGTTGGGGGGGGATAGTTTTGATTATTACTGGCTCGATGATCAGTATGCGGTGATGTATTTACTCGATGTGTCGGGCCATGGGTTGCGGGCGGCGTTGCCGTCGGTGTCGGTGCTGAATCTGTTGCGATCGCAAGCCCTCAAGCAAGTCAACTACCGCAAACCGGGGGAAGTCCTCGCCGGTTTAAATGAGATTTTTCAAATGACCGCCCGTAACGATAAATACTTCACGATCTGGTACGGGGTCTACAACCAAAAAAACCGCCAACTCACCTACGCCAGCGCCGGCCATCCCCCCGCCCTCCTCCTCTCCCCCCAACGCAACGGCACATTCCAAACATCCCCTCTGAAAACCCCCGGTTTTCCGGTGGGGATGTTTCCCAATGTGATCTATGAAGAAGCCATTTGCAAAGTCACGCCCAATTCCAGCCTCTATTTATTTAGTGATGGTATTTATGAGCTACCACAACCCGACGGGGAATTGTGGGGCCTCGATCGCTTTACCCACCAGCTCCAGGACTATCGCCTTAGACCCGATCGCAACCTTGACCAAATTATTGAACAGATGAAGGTGATTAACCAAGATCTGGCGTTTGATGATGATTTATCGTTGCTAGAAATCAACTTTGCGCATTAGTTTTCAGAGGGGAGTGCGACGGGAAGTGGCAGCATCTGTGCTGCGCCCAGGCAGGAATGCTATTGAGGCACATCAATTTTGGCTTCAAAGTCTTCGCGAGTGCCGTAAATCTCAAAGACACGATCCATGCTGGTGAGTTCAAACAGCATTTTGATCTGCTCGTTGATTGAGCAGAGAAACATTTTGGTTTTGGCAGCCCGTACCGTTTTGAGGGCTAAGACTAAAGCGCCTAAACCTGAACTATCCATAAAGGTGACATCTTTAAAATCAATCAGAATTATCTGTACCCCTTTGGAGATATGATCGCTGATTTCTTGGCGAAATTCGGTTGCTTTCGTGCCGTCTAAGATACCGGACGGCTCAACCACTTTAACTGCTGGGTTCATGGGGTTAATTTAAACGCAATATGTAGATCTGCAAGGGTAAACGTTGCCAGTATAGCGAGAAGAACCGCTTTGGACTAGACTCCAAGTAAGCGAGTTCGCCTGAATTGAGGGAGATGAATTCCTAATTTTGAATTCGGCATTGATCTTAGCCTACACTACTTGCTTTGGAGTGCCGAGCTTTGGTCTTTCACCCGGTGCGTGGCATGGTGGTGGGGCCAGATTCCGGCGTTGCTCACTGTTGATTCAGACCCTGCGATCGCTCTCCCCATTGTGCCCTTTCTCGTTGTGCCAGTTAAATCATCATGGAAACCTACGATGTCATTGTTATTGGGGCAGGACATAACGGCCTCGTCTGTGCCGCCTACCTCCTCAAAGCCGGGTATAGCGTGCTCCTCCTCGAAAAGCGTCCCGTTCCCGGCGGTGCGGCGACGACCGAAGAAGCCATGCCCGTGGATGCGCCGGGCTTTAAATTTAATCTCTGTGCCATTGACCATGAGTTTATCCACCTCGGCCCGGTGGTGGAGGAATTGGAACTCAGCAAGTATGGCCTGGAATATTTGCCCTGCGATCCGGTGGTCTATTGTCCGCTGCCCGATGGGTCGCAGTTTTTGGCCCATAAATCCATTGAGAAAACCTGTGCAGGGATTGCGCAATATAGCGAACGGGATGCGGCGAAATATGCGGAGTTTGCGAGCTATTGGCAGCAGTTGGGAGGAGCGATCGCGCCCCTGTTTAATGCGCCCCCCATGGCGATCCTCGACATCCTCGGCAACTACGGCCTGGAAAATCTGAAAGATCTGCTCTCGGTTTTGGGATCGCGCAATAAGGTGCTTGACTTTGTGCGCAACATGATCACCTCCCCCACTGAGCTGCTCGATGAATGGTTTGACAGCGAAACGATCAAAGCCCCCCTCGCCCGCCTTGCCGCCGAAATCGGTGCGCCCCCGTCCCAAAAGGGCATCGCCGTCGGCGCGATGATGATGGCCATGCGCCACCATCCGGGGATGTCCCGCCCGAAAGGGGGAACCGGCGCGTTAACCCAGGCCCTCGTGAACCTCGTCACCGCCAAAGGGGGCAAAATCCTCACCGATCAAGCCGTCAAACGGTTACTGATTGACGATGGGCGCGTCATAGGGGTGGAAGTGGCCAACGGTAGCGAGTTCCGGGCGATTAAGGGGGTGATTTCTAACATCGATGCGCGGCGGCTGTTTTTGAATTTGGTGGCCCCGGATGAGATTGGCGCGGCTGATCCGAAGTTGCGCGATCGCCTCGATCGCCGCATCGTCAACAACAACGAAACGATCCTCAAAATTGACTGCGCCCTCTCCGAAGCCCCCCGCTTTGAAGCCTACAACCACAGCGATGAATATCTCGTCGGCTCGGTGTTGATCGCCGATTCTGTGGATCATGTGGAAAAAGCCCATGCCCTCTGTACCTTTGGGGAAATTCCCGATCGCGACCCGTCGATGTACGTCGTCTGTCCAACGGTGCTCGACCC
>CAZCWE010000291.1:0-5759 GCA_964502285.1 uncultured Spirulina sp.
CTCTTGAGATGGATTTGTGTATAAGCAGCAGCCCGCCGGGAGAGGGGCTTTATACATAACGTTTAAATGTTGGCCTACGTTGCGATCGATCCCCCTGAATCCCCCTTTTTAAGGGGGACTTTGATCGAGTTCCCACCCTTGAAAAGGGGGGCTAGGGGGGATTGAAGGATGCTGTCGGCTCTTGAGATGGATTTGTGTATAAGCAGCAGCCCGCCGGGAGAGGGGCTTTATACTGCGATCGCGCCTTGGGGGAAACGTGGGACGTTAAAATATCGTAAACGTCTATTCAGCCCGACCTAATGATGCAGTATTTCTATTTTGATGATGAAGGCGATCGCAAAAAATCCTTCGAGCTACCCGGAGCCAAACCCCACTACAACCCCGATCGCCCCGGTCAAGTAGAACATATTGCCCTCGATCTAGTGCTGGACTTTCCCCAGCAACGATTTAGCGGCACTTGCACGATCACGATTCGCCCCGTCCACAGCGGCATCCAAACCCTCAGCCTCGATGCCGTGGATCTAACCATTGATACCGTGCAAGTGGGGGCGATCGCGCAACCCTTCGACTACGACGGCGAACACCTCCAAATCCAACTCCTTCAACCCACCAGCACCGACCCCTTCGACCTCGTCATCCACTACCGCGCCGACCATCCCCAACGCGGTCTCTACTTCATCCAACCCGACGAACATTACCCCGACAAACCCACCCAAGTCTGGACTCAGGGCGAAGATGAAGACTCCCGCTACTGGTTCCCCTGCTTCGACTACCCCGGCCAACTCGCCACCTCCGAAATCCGCGTCCAAGTTCCCCAGCCCTACCGCGCCATCTCCAACGGCGAACTGATCCACACCGACACCGTCGGCAATCACACCCTATACCACTGGAAGCAAACCCAAGTCCACCCCACGTATTTGATGACTCTCGCCGTGGGGGATTTTGCGGAATTAGTGGATGAATGGAACGGCATTCCCGTCACCTACTACGTGGAAAAAGGCCAAGAAGAAGCCGCCCGCTTGAGCATGGGCAAAACCCCTCGGATGATGGCGTTTCTCAGCGAGCAATACGGCTACACCTACGCCTACCCAAAATATGCCCAAGTCTGCGTTGCGGACTTCATTTTTGGCGGCATGGAAAACACCTCCACGACGCTGCTCACCGATCGCTGCCTCCTCGATCAACGGGCCGCCATTGATAATGATCGCACCGAGAGCCTCGTCGTCCACGAACTCGCCCACCAATGGTTTGGGGATTTGGTGGTGATTAAGCATTGGTCTCACGCCTGGATTAAAGAAGGGGCGGCCTCTTATTCCGAAGTGTTGTGGACAGAGCATGAATACGGCCCTGAAGATGGCGCGTATTATCTCCTCAATGAAGCCCGGAGTTATCTCAGTGAAGATAGTTCCCGCTATCGTCGCCCGATGGTGACGAATATTTACCGCGAAGCGATCGAACTTTACGATCGCCACCTCTACGAAAAAGGGGCCTGTGTTTATCACATGATTCGCGGCATTTTAGGGGAGGAACTCTTCGCCAAAGCGATCCATCATTTTGTCAATACCAATGCCCATCAAACCGTTGAAACGATCGACCTGCTGCGGGCGATCGAAGAAGCGACGGGGCGTAACCTAGCGTTCTTGTTTGATCAGTACGTGTTCCGGGGTGGACATCCTGATTTCAAAGTGAGTTACGCCTGGGATGCGGACAATAAATTGGCTAAAATCACCGTTAAACAAACCCAAGCGAAAAGTGATTCCACGGGCAGCGATAGCGAGTTATTTGATCTAAAGATTCCCATTGCCTTTGCTGATGTGGATGGGGTGGGGAATGTCAGTTATCAATCCTTCACGGTGCGGCTCAATCAACCGGAACATAGTTTCTATTTCCCGCTGCCTCATCGCCCGAAATTCTTCTGTTTCGATGTGTGCAATTCGTTCTTAAAAACGGTGGTGCTCGACTATCCGGCGGCGGAATTGAAGCAGCAGCTAAAGTATGATCCCGATCCGGTGGCGCGGATCTATGCGGCTACGGCCTTGGCGAAAAAAGGCGGTTTAGATGCGATCGCCGCCCTCAAAGATGCCCTCCTCCACGATCGCTTCTGGGGCCTGCGGGTCGAAGTGGCGCGGCAATTGAGCCGAATCAAACTCAATCAGGCTATGGAAGCCCTGACCGCAGGGCTAGAGGATACCGATGCGCGGGTGCGGCGGGCTGTGGTGGAAAGCCTCGGCAAGTTTAAGCTTCTGCCTAGTTATGAGCGGGTGTTAGCGATCGCCACCCAAGGCGACGCGAGTTACTACACCGAAGCGGCGGCACTGCGCACCTTGGGCGGCATGGTGACGGGGGTGTTGAAGGATAAACAAGCGGAAGCGATCGCGCTGTACCGAGAGGTGCTCGCCCAGCGCGGCGGCTGGAATGAAATGGTGCGATCGGGGGCGATCGGCGGCTTGAGTCGCTTAAAAACCTCCCCCGATGCGGTGGCGTTGATCAGCGAGTACACCGCGCCCGGTACGCCCCAAGCCCTGCGTTTGGCGGCGATTCGGGCGTTGGGGGCGGTGTCCACCGGGCAAACCCCCGATCAGGTGGAATTAATCGCCCAGCAGTTAGAAGCGATCGCCGCTGAATCCTTCTTTTTAACCCAAGTGGCCGTGAGCAGCGCCCTCGGACAGATGCAAACCCAAAGTGCGATCGCGATCCTCCAAGCCCTCGCCGACCAAACCCCCGATGGTCGCGTCCGACGCATGGCCGAAGAAGCGGTCAAACGGGTGCAAAAAAATCTGGGTTCAGATCAAGCCGTCAAGCAACTGCGCAACGAACTCGATCAGCTCAAAAAAGATAACCAAGACCTCAAAAGCCGCCTCGCCAAACTCGAAGCGAAAGGGTAACCCCACAGAGTTAGCCAGGGGATTTTCCAATTCCCTGGTTAGCTAGCATTGCATCAGGGTGCGCTGGGCAAGTCGGAGTAGTCGAGGGGTTCGAGGTTGGGGGAAGGGGCTTCGCGTAGGAGGGCGGTGGCCTGCTGGACGGGCAGGGGGCGCGCAAAAAGATAGCCTTGGCCCATTTCGCAGTTGAGGTTTTGCAACCAGGTGAATTGCTCCGGGGTTTCGATGCCTTCAGCGATCGCATGGAGTTCGAGGACATTACTCAGGGCGATAATAGACTCAGCAATACTCTGGTTTTTCGTGCCGAGGCGCACATGTTGCACAAAGGTGCGATCAATTTTTAAAAAATCAATGGGGAGTTGATACAGATAACTCAGGGAGGAATAACCAGTGCCAAAGTCGTCAATACTGATTTGAATCCCCATCGCGCGTATCCGTGTCAGTAGCTCACAGGTCGCATCAATGTTTTGGGCCACCATGCTTTCGGTGATTTCAAGGGTGAGGTGGTGGCCTTGGATGCCGGTTTGGGTGAGAACATGATGAATTTGCTGGATCAGGATGGGTTCTTGGAGTTGTTTGAGGGAGAGGTTGACGCTGATTTTAAGCGTGGGGTTGTGGTGATGCCAGCGGGCGAGCTGGGCGCAGGCGGCCTGGAGTACCCAAGCTCCGATCGAGATGATGAGGCCCGTTTCTTCGGCGATGGGGATGAAGATGTCGGGAGAGATGATGCCGCGTGTGGGATGTTGCCAACGGACGAGGGCTTCAAACCCTAGGATTTCGCCTGTGCTGAGGGTGATGATCGGTTGATAGTAGAGCACGAGCTGATCGCGTTCGAGGGCTTTGCGGAGGTCGTTTTCGAGTTGGAGGCGGTTGATCACCTGGAGGTGCATGGCGGGATCAAAGAGGGCATAGCGAGATCGCCCCCCCGACTTGGCGCGATAGAGGGCAATATCTGCGTTGCGGATCAGATCTTCGGCTTGGGTGTAGGTGTCGTTTTTGATGGCGATGCCGATGCTGGTGCTGATGAAAATTTCTCGTCCGGAGAGGGAGTGGGGCGATCGCAGGGCGGTTAAAATCCGATTTGCCACCTGAATGGCTTCGGCTTCTCCGGCAATGCCTTCGAGCAACAGGACAAATTCATCGCCGCCGAGACGGGATGCCAGATCAGTCTCTCGAACCAGGGCGGTGAGGTGGTGGGCGATCGCAATCAGTAACTGATCGCCGATTAAATGCCCCAGGCTGTCGTTGATCATTTTGAATTGATCCAAATCCAAGAACAGCACCGCAATTTGTAGCGTGGGGTCTGCCTCGGCCCGTTGGCAGGCGGCTTGGAGTCGTTCCATCAAGTAACTCCGGTTGGGGAGGCCCGTGAGGGCATCATGGTGGGCATCGTGGCGCAGTTGGTTTTCGATTTTGACGCGATCGGTGACTTCGCGGGAGGTGGTTTGCAGGTGCTGCACTTGAGCATCAGAGTCCAAGAGGGGCTTGATCAGGGTTTCAATCCAGATGTAGGAGCCGGTTTTGGTTTGGATGCGGTAGACGCTGGGGGTTTGGGAGAAGTGGAGGGCTTGGGCAACGAGGTCATCGTGGAAGCGATCGCGATCATCGGGGTGGAGAAAGTCTTCCGGATGCCGTCCGATTAATTCTTCCGGGGCATAGCCCAGCATCATCTGACTCGAAGGGGTGACGTAGAGATAACGACCATCCGGGTGATGGAGACAGACGAGATCGCTCATGTTCTCGGATACGAGGCGGAAGCGGGCTTCACTGTGGGCGAGGTCTAATTCGGCTTGCTTGCGATCGGTAATGTCCTGGGCAACCCCGGCCCGGCGCACGATCTGCCCGGTGTCGTCGTAGATGGGAAAGCCGCGATCGCAAATCCAGCGCACGGCCCCATCCGGGCGCACAATTCGATATTCCAGTTCAAAGGGTTGATCGCGATGGGTACGGTAGTGGGCGATCGCCCAGTCTTTATCGTCGGGATGGATTGCCTCCATAAACGATTGCGGCTGCGTCGCCAGGCTCTCACAACTGCGCCCCCAAATCGTGGCGTAGGCAGGGCTGACGTAGAGACTCTGACCCGTTACCGTATCACTGAGCCAAAACACCTCTTGCACCGTTTCCGCCAGTTGCCGAAACTGTTCTTCCCGTTCTCGGAGGGAGGCTTCAACGGCTTTGCGATCACTAATATCATCCACAATCCCCACCACGAGGTTTAATTTCCCCTCAGGATTGCACAGCATCGAGCTGGTGACTTCCACCCAGATCAAGTCCCCAGATTTGCGGTGCTGTTGTTTTTCAAAGCTATACATCTCCCGCTCACCCGCGATCATCTGGGCAAACAGAGCACGGTGATGGTCGCGATCGCTCGGTGCGGTCATCTCAAACACCGGCGTTTGGGTGAGTTCTTCGGCACTGTAGCCCGTGATTTCACAATATTTTTGATTGACCCGCAGAATCTGCCCCGTGGGGTCACAAAACACAATCCCCACCCGCACCTGCTCAAACACAGACCGGAACAAATATTCACTCTCTTGCAACGCCTGTTCCGTCATCTTCAGGGCCGTAATATCGCGCCCCACCGACTGCACCTCAATTAAGTTCCCCTGCTGATCAAAAATGCCTTGGTTTAACCACTGCGTCCAGCCCTCTTGTCCATCGGCCCGTTGATCTCGATTCACCGCCATAAATGTGGCGCGATCGGGGGTGAGTTGCGCTAAACGCTGGAGGGTCTCATCTTTTTCTAAATCACTGGAATTGGCAAAATCGATCCAGGGATGCCCGATGATCTCCTGTAGAGAGGTTCCTATCGCCTGACAGAGGGCCTGATTGGCAAAGGTGATGGTCGTATCGGGGAGCGATCGCAAAATAAAATCC
>CAZCWE010000292.1:0-5008 GCA_964502285.1 uncultured Spirulina sp.
ACCGCCACGGCCGAAGTCCTCACTCCCCCCAGCACCACGATCCGCCTCGACCCCGCCGCCGACCCCCAACCTGCCCCGGAACTGGACTACGTCACCCAACTGCGCCAACTGGCCCAAGGTTTACCCCAAGGCCGGGCTGGTCTCGACCCGATTTTTCAGCAGATCGGCCGGATTAATCAATACGACCCGATTCAGGACTATCTCGCCCAGGCCGAAGCCGCCCTACGCTACCGACTCCAACAAAACGCCAACGATCGCCCCACCCTCTACAGCCTCGCCCTGGCCACGGCCCTCCAGGAAGATGCCCAAACCACCCTCACGACGATGGAGCATTTAGCCAAAATTGCCCCCGAAAACCCCATCCATCACGCCTATGTGGCGTTTATCCATCTTTATCTCTGGCAACCTCGCCGCGCTGAAGCGGCGATCGCTCTGGCCCTCCAAGCCGACCCCGACAACCCCGATTTTCAAACCCTCGACGGAATCGCGGCCTTGATGCAGGGCAATCTCTGGCAAGCTTGGCGCGAACTGCGATCGCTTCTCTAGTACCGTTTTGCTAAGTGCGCCTGGAGCTTGTGGTAACAGGCCTGGGCTAGCTTGGCATCATCGAGGGCGTTGTGCAGTTGGAGGGTGGTTTGTCCAGCAAATTGGGCGCGATCGCACTCCGCATCGAGGCCCGCACAGCGAAACAGCGTCGCCAGATCGTAGGGGTTGTAGTGCAGCCCTGGGGGTAACTGTTGGGAACCGCCAAAGAGTTCGCAAAACAAGACCCAATCATAGGCCGGACAATCGGCCCAGAGTTCTACACTGTCAAATTGGGCGAACCAATTCACAAGGGTTTGAGCAATGGTGGCGCGATCGCTTTTCATGCGGAGGTGGCGATCGCCCAAGGTCGGCGGATAATGCTGGCAATCGGGAAAATGCAGATAGGGGAGCACGTTGGCCTGGAGCCAGGGGTTAAGCTGCTTAGGATTGTAGTCGTTGAATTCGGCGTAAACGGTGCGATCGTCGTCGGTGACGAGGCCGAGGCTGATCAGCGTCGTCTGTTGATGGAGACCGGTAAACTCAGTATCTAAAAAAATCAGCATGGGGACTCTTGATCTGTTGATTCGTTCTGATCCTGCTCCTGCCAAGCCGCGATGATTGCCGCTGCGGCCAATGGAGCGGTGACGGCCCGTAGGATGCGCCGACCGAGGGAGATGGGTTGAAATCCAGCGGCGATCGCTGCCTCCTGTTCCGAGAGAGTCCAGCCGCCTTCGGGGCCAGTAGCGATCACCCACTCAGTGCCGGACGGGGGCCGGGTGTTGAGGATGTCCGGCAAGGTTTGCGAGCCTTGACGAGCCACGGCGATCAGGGCGGTGCTGGGGTTAACGTGACTCAAACTATCGCGGAAGGGAATCGGCTCGTGAACCACCGGCACGATCGCTCGCTCGGATTGTTCGGCGGCTTCTTGGGCGATACGCTGCCAACGGTGCAGCTTTTGGGGGCTGGGTTTTAAGAGGGTGCGATCGCTGATCACCGGCTGAAACCGACTCACCCCCAACTCCGTCCCCCCGCGCACAATCTCTTCAAAACCGCTCCCCTTGGGCAAGGCCACGATTAATGTGATCGCACCGGGCAATTCACTCGTGATGCGCAACGGTTCGAGCAACATCGCCCAATCCGTCGCCACCTGAGCCACCCAGGCCTGACCTGCCCCATCCATGACAATGCAGCGATCGCCCGCCGTCAAACGCAGCACCCGATAGAGGTAGTGTTGTTGTTCGGAGGTCAGGCGCACCCGGTCTCCCTGCTGCTGTGTCGGATCAACGACGAGTCGATAGAGTTGTCTCATGCCACCCCATCAATGTTCAGAATCTAGACGGATCGGTATGGAATATGGCAGAACAATGACAGTCGCTCCAATCCTGGCGGGGCGTGTCCTGATCATCGGCATGACCTTGGATACAGTCGAGCGTAAAGGAAAATTCACTGCCCTTCTGGAATTCACTGACAATGCTTAACTGGCTATTCATGTGGTGTAAATAGGACTGACAGAGGAGTAACCCTAATCCCATCCCTTTTTCTTGCGCTGTGCCCTGTTTAGAAAAGCGCGTCGAGACGCAGGAAATCTTCTCAAGCTCAGCCGCCGTCATGCCAATCCCTTCATCCCTGATTCCAATCTGCATCTGAGCGCCCTGTTCGGTGGCGAAAATCGTGATGCGATCGCCCTGCCGGGAAAACTTGATCGCATTACTCAATAAATTCCGCAAAACAATTTCCAATAATTCCGCATCCCCTAAAACAGGCTGCGGGGTGTGTAGTTCGCAGACCAAATCAACTCCCTTCCGTTGGGCCTGTTGCCGCACCCACGACAGGCTAGCCATGGCCACCTCCTCAATGCGACAGGGATGCAACTCCACATCCGTCCCCCGCATCTGATCATCCGCCCATTGCAACACATGATTGAGATGAACCACCCCTTGCTCTAACTCAGGATGAATTTGCTGCATTAATGTATTCACCTCATCAGCACTCAGACCATTCTGAAACAACTCTAGAATCGATTCTAAGGAAGCAAGGGGGCTGCGCAAATCATGGGACAACACTGCCAAGGTCTGATTTTTGAGGGTGTTGAGGGTTTCTAATATCCGTTTTTGCTCTTCGATTAATGCGAGACTTGCTTCCATCTGCCGTTGCTTTAACCGCAGTTCTAGCTGCCGTTCCACCTGACGGGCCAAGATCTTCAAGGCTTGACGTTGAACGGGTGTGAGTTGGCGAGGATAGCGATCAATCACACAAAGCGTGCCAAATTTATAGCCTGAGGCAGAAAAGAGCGGTTGACCGGCGTAGAACCGAATTTCTGGGCCATGGGTCACGAAGGGATTGTCAAAAAATCGCTCATCGTGGGTCGCGTTTTGCACCTCCATAATGTCATCACCATGGATGGCATGGGCGCAAAATGCCTGATCTTTAGGCGTTTCCGTTCCATCAATGCCGTGACAGGCTTTGAACCATTGGCGATGATCATCCACGAGGGAAATTAGGGAAATTTCAGCACCGCAAACTTGGGCTGCAAGATCCACAAGATCATTGAAATCTTGTTCTTCTGGTGTGTCTAAGATGTCGTAGCGCAAAAGTTCTTTAATGCGCTCGGCTTCATTCGGGAGAGGTTGAGCAGGAATCATTACATTCAGTTCATCAGGAAAGCAGCGGTGTATTCATCACCAAAATCATGAAAGACATTGGCAGAGCCCATCAATGAGAACAGGCAAGGCGATGTTAGCCCTGGTTTCCATGAATGCAAAACGTTTTCAACACTCTGGCGACTGAATTCCTATTGCTGCGATCGCGGGGTTAAGTCAGATTCGAGGACACTTATCATAGGTGATCCTACGGTTCAACAGCGAATTTCTAACGTAGGAACTTGAGCTTTAGATAAGAATAACAGCTTGACCATCGATCCTAAATACTAGGGTATCCCGCAGCCCTAACCCGATGGATGTTTTCGATACAATTCATCAAAGCTGTGATGGCACAGGTGTGACGGTTGCGGACTCATGGGTCATAGTCGGGGGGAGAGGCTTCGGCGGCTTTTGGGATAGGGCGGCCAGTGCCATAGCGGGGCAGGATTTCGAGTTGGGTGGCGGCGGGCTGGGGGGTGTGACGGCGTTCGGAGGTGCGTTCTTCGCTGGTGGCTTCGGCGATCACTTCGTAGAGAATGGCGAGTTTGTCCGGGCGATCGCCTTTGCGCAAGACCCGCCCTAAACGTTGCACATATTCCCGCGTTGACCCAGTGCCGGAGAGGATGATCGCGATCTGGGCATCGGGCACATCAACCCCTTCGTTAAGCACATGGGAGGCAGCGATCGCACCGTACTCGCCACTGCGGAATTTCTGGAGAATGTGATGGCGTTCCTTCACCGGGGTTTGGTGGGTGAGGGCAGGAATGAGGAATTCGCGGGAGATGCGGTACACCGTAGCGTTGTCGTTGGTGAAGATTAAGATCCGGGCGGGGTAATGGGCGGCGATCAGTTCGGCGAGGGTGCGCAGTTTGCTGTCGGTGCCGTTGGCGATCGCTTTCGCCTCCCGGTGGGCAAGCATGGCCCGACGACCGGCGGCGGATCGTGCCGATGCCCGGACAAACTCCTGCCACCCGTCCAAACTGCCGAGAAAGATCCGCGAGTCTTGTAAAAACTGGTTACGGGTTTGGATCGCGTCGTCATAGCGATCGCGCTCCTCCTCCGATAGGCTCACCTTAATTTGCCGCACTTCATGATCCGCGAGGGTATTGCCGGAGAGATCATCGGGGGCTTTGCGGTAAACAATGGGGCCGATCAGATGGTCAAGATCCGCATGGGAATCGTCGGCGCGTTCCGGGGTAGCACTGAGGCCGAGGCGATAGGGCGCGATCGCATATTCGGCGATCACCCGAAAAAAGTCCGTCGGTAAATGGTGGCATTCATCAAAAATCAGCAATCCATAGAGATTCCCCAACGCTTCCGCCTGGATCGCCGCACTGTTATAGGTGGCCACCAAAATCGCGGTGCGATCCTTCGACCCTCCCCCCAATAGCCCCAATTCCACCCCCGGAAACGCCACTTCTAACTCGGCATACCATTGGTGCATCAAGTCTAGGGTGGGAACCACGATCAGCGTTGAGCGGGGGGTAGAGGCGATCGCTAATTGGGCCAGATAGGTTTTCCCGGCTCCGGTGGGCAAGACAACGACCCCTTGGCGGGCCTGTTGTTTCCAAGCGTGGAGGGCTTGTTCTTGGTGAGGATAGGGGGTTTTTTGGAGTTGGGTATTGAGTTCGAGGGGGTAAAAGGCCTTGGCCTCGTCGATCAGCTCGATGTTCTCGCCCTGGAGGGTTTCAATCAAGATGCGATAGTGCTGGGCGGGGATGCGAAATTTTTCGATGCGATCGTCCCAGGTGGCGTAGTCGATCCAACTCTTGCCCTTGGGGGGCGGATGCAAAATGAGTGTGCCGCGATCGTAGGTGAGTTTCGGGGCGCGGGCCATGGGAGTG
>CAZCWE010000292.1:5156-5750 GCA_964502285.1 uncultured Spirulina sp.
CAAACCCGATGGCCCGAAAGACTAGATAAATTGCCCCACCACCGAGAAAAAGGCCGAAGGTGAGGGCGATCGCATCAATTCGGCGCATTAGGATTCAGCTCGTTTGGGGCGGAGATTCAAAAACGGACTCAGGAGTAAAAGCCCAGGGAACAGGAGAAAGACGAAAAAATACATGATCACGCGCTCAATGGAGCTTGCCACATACCAGCGCCAATTGAGATAGGCATAGAGGCCAGCGGGAAGCACCACGAGATATAACCCGCTTAACAGAAGGTAAATGAGGGCGATAAACTGGGGACTGTTGACATCAAGCATCATAGTCAATACAAGCCAATATTTCCGGTTTATTGTACCGTTTTAGCTGGACGTTTGGGGTGAGGGGGAATGAGTCAGGGGCAAAAAATGGGGCAATTTTATCTCGGCTGTGCGGTGTGGGCGTTTCCGGGTTGGGTGGGTTCGCTGTATCCGGCTAAGGCTCCGGCGCGGGACTTTTTGCCGTTATATTGCGATCGCTTCACCGCCGTTGAGGGGAACACCACCTTTTACGCCGTCCCCGATGCTGCCACCCTCCAACGCTGGCGCGACAAGATGCTG
>CAZCWE010000293.1:0-5375 GCA_964502285.1 uncultured Spirulina sp.
GGATTCAGGGGGATCGATCGCAACGTAGGCCAACATTTGAACGTTATGTATAAGCAGTAGCTTTTTGAGTGAGGGTCATGCTACCCATTTTCTTTTTTCGCCTCAATTACTGGACTTCGACCTTGGTCTAATGTTCGTAACCAGTCGCGCTAAGGCATAATGAGCCTTAATTATTCCATAAAGGTGCAAGGGTTATGGCTCGCCACTCTCGTCAATATAGCTCTGCAAAGAAGCAGACCCCTGCGCCTCAATCGCTACAACGTAAAGACAAGGCGCAGCACTACTCTCGGCCATTTCCCGCGCTATCCCAATCCCCACAGACAGCCTCGCTTAACAGTTCACCAGTGGGCTATGACGGACTTTCTGTGCCGATCATGCCGAAGCTGACGGTCGGGGCGGTGGGCGATAAATACGAGCAAGAAGCGGATCGGGTGGCGACTCAGGTTGTCCAACAACTCAATTCCCCTGCACTGCCTGTGCAACGAGACGAGGGGAACGATGAAAACACAGTCCACCGCCAACTGATCGAAGGGTTAAACTCGCGGGTTCCGGGCGATGACAACAACACAGCAGATCCACTCAATCAATCGATTCAGGCGAAGGCATTCACCACAGGGCAAAACGTGTTTTTCCAGCAGGGAGCCTATGCACCGCAGAGTCAGGGAGGGCAAGAGTTACTCGCCCATGAACTCACTCATGGGGTGCAACAAAATAGTGGCATGGTACAGCGGCACTTGAGCCAGCCCCAGGCTCTACGTTTGTTTTCTTCATCTGCGATCGCCGACCCACTCATCCAAAGAGCAAAGTGGAAACAGGAATCCCATGGGCGCTGGGTCAAAGCAGAAGAGGGCAACCTGGAGGCATCAACAGATCAAACACCCGTATCAGAGCCAGAAATACCCTATGGCCCTTTAACACGCGGAGAAACATTAAAAACCTACAAAAATGATGCACTCGTCACCAAAGAATTTGTCACCGGCGATCACAAAGAAGCCATCAGCACATACTGCAAAAAAAGAAACGTCATCCTGTCTGTACGAGACACAGGCAGCTTTTCGTTAGATCGAATTAAAGAAGGCGCAAAACCGAAGCCACACACCATTCTGGAAAAATCAATTAAAAAAAGTTCTCTTGCCAAGTTCCATCCCGAAGCCGCTCAAGCCTTGAGCGAAGGCAGAGATGTACTCCCCGATATTAATGGCGTAAACTTAAGTAATTTAAAAGGATTTGTTGGACATTGGGATGAAGACACAGGTGAGTTGCTAGGTGTCAGAGTTGATCAAAAAGATGTATTAGTTGGAGAAGAGGAAGCAGACCTAATGGGATTAGGCGATTTACTGCCAACAGATGAACATGCCATCGGTCTGAGAAAAATTCAACCTTTTCTAGAAGGCAAAAAAACAAATTCACCTTACATCCCAATGGCACAATTCGCAGATTTTTGTGAAGCCCTCCCTAATAACCAATGGAAACAATTTTTATATACCGGAGACTATGACCTCCACGAAATATATAAACACAATAAAACCCTCGTCGAAGGCTCCACAGAAAAGGCCAGACTCCTAACCGGTATTAATCAACACATTGCCCACGGACAAAAGAAAAAAGAAGCAGAGGGCGCACCCAAACTTCCACTGCGAGAAGGAACGATCCATGTGGAGAGGGCATCGACAACCATCGGGGAAAAAGGTCAAGAGCGGGAAGTTTCCGCAGACACACTCCATGGGGGTGATCCCTACGCCATGATCCAACACGGCGATCAGATGGGCTACATTACTAACCAGCTTCATGAAGGTCGTCTCAAGGATGAAACCAAAAACCTCAAAGCCCAGATGGTTGGGGCTGTTGCCGAGGAAAGTCCAAGTCCCCTAGCCTGGTGTGTCAGGGGAGAATGGTATGTGACGAAAAATAAGGAAGAACATGGCCGTTTCCGGAACTTAGTGAATGTGACAGCTAGCTCTGGCTGGTCAAAGAAAAATCAAGATTCAATGCGAGATGGAACCAGCCGCACCAGTGAACTCCGGTCAAAAAAACCATCTTCTAAAACTAAAGCGTCCGAAGAAGAGCGGCGCAAGCAATGGCGATGGGAAAAAGAGAAAAGCAAACGGTATAAAAAGCAAGGTTGGGGTGAGGTTGCCAAAAATAGAAAAGACAAACAATGGGATAGTGATGAAGTGAACGAAACCAGAAAACAACCCTATCTATATCGATAATCCTGAATAATCGATGGTATTGATAAAAATGCGCATCAACATACCTAGAACCTCAGTACAGGACAAAAGTTGAAAGACTATCGATTTTGATGGAGTGGGAGCATCCTGCTCCCCATTTTTCGACAAAATCATCAGGGTTTCAGCCCAAACCAGATTTTTTGTCTTGTCCTGAGACCTAGAGCATAACAATTATTCGACGTTAGTTGAATCGACTCAATACTCAGGGTGGTTCATAATAAAATTATGATGATGACCTCAGTTTGAGAGGATAATACGGATTATGGTTCGTCGCTTTCGTCAATATCGCTCCGCAAAAAAGCAGACCCTTGCATCCCAATCGCTACAACGCAAAGACAAAGCGCAGTACTATTCCCGACCCTTTCCCACGCCAGCCAAATCCCCACAGACAGCCCTGCTTAACAGTTCGCCGGTGGGCTATGACGGCCTTTCTGTGCCCATCATGCCGAAGCTGACCGTCGGGGCAGCGGGAGATAAATACGAACAAGAAGCGGATCGGGTGGCGACTCAGGTGGTTCAGCAACTCAATTCCCCTGTTCCGCCTGTGCAACGAGACGAGAGAAACGATGAAAACACAGTCCACCGCCAACTGATGGAGGGTTTAAACTCGCCGGTTCCGGGGTATAACCAGAACACAGCCGCCGAAACGTTTCACAAGCAACCGCTCGTGCAGCTTAAGGGGGCAAATGCAGGAGGGGTTGCGCCACCAGGTCTAGAGGAATCGATTCAGCGGGAGCAGAATCGAGGTCAGGCGCTGGCAGACAGCATCCGAAACCCGATGGAGAATGCGTTTGGCGCGGATTTTGGTGGCGTTCGCATCCATACGGACAACACGGCGGATCAGCTCAATCAATCGATGCAAGCCAAAGCCTTCACCACAGGGCAAGATGTGTTTTTCCGCCAGGGGGCTTATGCACCGCAGAGCAAGGGAGGTCAGGAGTTGCTCGCTCATGAGTTAACCCATGTGGTGCAACAAGGTGGGAATCAGATCCAGCGTCAGTGGCAAGCAGATTCCCGATCGCACGTTTCTCAATTCGGAGCAACGCCTGACATTCAAGCTGCACGCGGAAAGTTCGGCCGAGTGATGTCTGATATTGCCTTTGGTCTGGGTGGATTGGGTGTTGGTGCAGCGGGTGCAGAATATGCAGCGCGGAATGTCTTTGGATATGAGAAGGAGCGAACCGATGTCACAAAGCAAATCGATACAAATGGTGAGCTAACGGATGACGACTGGATTCGCCCTGATGCTAAAGATAATCGGAACTATGACGCGCAACCAATTGAAATTAAGGTGGACAAAAAATATGCTTTACGGGGCTTTCGATATGACCCGAAAGTAGAGCGGAATGGCAAGGCGGTCATCTTGCTTTCTGGGAGTGGAGGGCCGAACGAGAAACAGCTAGAACCTGTTGCCAATACCTACTGTGAGGGAGGAACAACAGTTTACGGCATTGATTATCGAGGTTACGGAGAGAGTGTCGATTTAAATAAGAAAGGGGAGGAAAGTACTCCCTTATTGTCGGAGGCGGGGGTTTATAAAGATGCTCGTCGCATCTATGACTATGTGAATGATGCTGGGTTTGCCCCTAGTAATATTGTGCTACATGGATTTTCATTGGGAGGAGCCGTTGCCTCACACCTTGCTAAATCGTTAGCAAAAGAAAATATTAAGCTCGGAGGGTTAGTCCTTCACAGTTCGATTGATACGGCATATCGTCAAGGAACGATGGGGCATTCTGTACTAGGCATCATTCCAGGGTTAGGTGCGAAAGGAAGTGGGGGCAACTTTGATACGATAGACCATTTGAAGAAACTTGCTAAACGGGATGCTGACCTTCCCATTCATTTCATGAGTGGAACAAGTCGAAAGGGTGATCAACTAGCATTAGAAAAAACCAAGTTACAGGATGTCAAAAAAGATAAGTTTACTAATGTTTCTAGTTATGCAAGGGCAGGTGACCATTTAGAAACTGATCAGCACGTTGGGGGGAATTATCAAAAAGATTATTTAAATAAACTATTGACCCTAGGACGTAATCGTAAGGATAAAGATAAAGACCATACCAAATGGTAAGCCTAGAAAACACTCCGCAGATTGCAGTTTTTAGCCAACCCTTTCCCATTCAAGTCTTCAGCGGTGACCCAGTGGTATGGCAATCCTATCTGATTCATGACAGGCAAGGGGCTTAAGCCCTTTGTTGGGTGGGGATATTGGATTTACGGCTTTATTCTCTTTCTCGTTTTCGGATTGGGTATCAGAAGGAGACAGGTGCGATCGCTTGTTGGCAAACGGTGCAGCATATTACACTGCACAGGGACTAATCTTGTTAAGATTTGAAACAAAGATCACCCCAACTGCCATGACCCACGCTACTGAAGCCGCAAATCCGCACCATGTCGTCATTGTGGGGGGAGGATTCGGCGGACTCTATGCCGCGAAAGCGCTCGGCAATGCCGCTGTCAAAGTCACCCTGATTGATAAGCGGAATTTTCACCTTTTCCAGCCTCTGCTGTATCAGGTCGCTACGGGGACGATTTCCCCGGCGGATATTTCGTCGCCCCTGCGTCTGGTGCTCAAAACCCACCGCAATACTCAGGTGCTGCTTGATGAGGTGACGGATATTAACCCGGAGGCTAAAACGATCCATCTTAAGGATGGGGATTTGAGCTATGACAGTTTGATTGTGGCGACGGGGGTGAGTCACCATTATTTCGGCAATGATCATTGGGAAAACCATGCACCGGGCTTGAAAACTGTCGAAGATGCCCTCGAAATGCGGCGGCGAATTTTCTTGGCGTTTGAAGCGGCAGAGAAGGAGTCTGATCCGGCCAAACGGCAGGCATGGCTGACGTTTGTGATTGTGGGCGGCGGGCCGACGGGGGTTGAGTTGGCGGGGGCGATCGCAGAAATTGCCCACAGTGCTCTTAAGCAAGATTTCCGCACCATCGACACCACCCAAGCCAAAATTCTCCTCATTGAAGGCCTCGATCGCATCTTGCCCCCCTATCCCCCCGAACTCTCCGCCAAGGCTCAAACCTCCCTGGAAAAATTGGGCGTGACGGTGCAAACCCAGTCGATGGTAACAGCGGTGGAATCGGGCTGTGTGAAGGTGCGCCAAGGGGAAACCGTCTCGGACATTCCCG
>CAZCWE010000293.1:5385-5746 GCA_964502285.1 uncultured Spirulina sp.
ATTCTGTGGGCAGCGGGGGTGAAGGCTTCCGGCTTAGGGGCAGTGTTGCGCGATCGCGCCCATGCCGAACTCGATCGCGCCGGTCGGGTCATCGTCGAGCCCGATTTGAGCCTCAAAGCTTACCCCGATATTTTCGTAATTGGCGACTTGGCCCACTATGCCCACCAAGGCGATCGCCCCCTCCCCGGCATTGCCCCCGTCGCCATGCAACAAGGCGAATACATGGCCAAACTGATCCCCGCTCGCCTCGCCGGAAAAAACACCCCCACCTTCCGCTACCTCGACCTCGGCAAACTCGCCGTCATCGGCCAAAACGCCGCCGTCGTCGATCTCGGCTTCGTCCAATTCTCCGGCTTCGTCG
>CAZCWE010000294.1:0-1781 GCA_964502285.1 uncultured Spirulina sp.
ACGAATACCCCACCCAGAGCAGCCGATGCCCTCAGTCACCCTCCATAGCTCCAACCGCTGCCCCTATGCCCACCGCACGCGCCTAACCTTGACCTCGAAAGGGATAGAGTTCAACCGAGTCGAAATTGATCTCGACCACAAACCGGAGAATTTTCACGAGATTTCGCCCTATGGCAAAGTGCCGGTGTTAGTGGTAGGGAGCGATCGCATTTGGGAATCGACGATTATTAATGAATATATTGACGAAGTCTTCCCCGACCCGCCCCTGTTACCCACCACACCGGGAGAGCGGGCGATCGCCCGCATTTGGATCGACTTTGCCAACAGCAAATTCACCCCCGCCTTTTATAAACTCCTCCTCGCCCAAGACCCCGCCCAACAAGACCAATGGCGCGACGAACTGCACCACCATTGCCGCTTCCTCGAAACCGAAGCCCTCAGCGACACACACCCCTACCTCCTCGGCGACCAGTTGAGCCTAGTAGACATCTCCTTCTATCCCTGGTTGGAGCGGTGGTCAGCGATCGCCCATTACCGCCACTTCGACCTCCCCGCCGACTGTCCCCGCCTGCACCAATGGTTCCAAACCCTCAGCCAACACCCCACGATCCAAGCCTGGCAAAACGACCCCGCTCAATATATCGACGACTATCGCCGCTACGCCGACAACACCGCCACCAGCACCACCGCCCAGGAACTCCGCAAAACCTAAGCCCGTCCCCCTCTTTACCGTTACGCGCCAGAATCTCCCAGCCCACCGAAGAGGGTTGTGGGGAAAATATGTCAAAATCAACGGTTAATTATGCAGTTGGTTAAGGGGAGCACCGTATCGTGACAGTTCAAGACATCATCGACAAAGGCGGCGTCGCCATTTGGCCCCTCCTTTTTCTTTCCGTTCTCGCCATGGGCGCGATCTTCGATCGCCTCTGGTTTTGGTCTCGTGTTCTGCTCCAAGAGCGTCAAATCCTCATGAGCGTCATGGACACCGCCTATCGCAACTGGGATGCCGCCGTCGAAGTGGCCCGCGACTACCGCGAACATCCCATGGGGCGATTTCTCTACACCCCCCTCCACCTCACCCAACCGGAGCCGGAGGTCTTCCACCTCGCCCTCGAAGCCGCCGCCGATGACGAACTGGCGATGATGCGCCGAGGCGACAAAATTCTCGAAGCCGTGATCGCTCTCTCGCCCTTGCTCGGTCTCCTCGGTACGGTCTTGGGTCTGATTAACTCTCTCGGCTCGATTAGCATCAGTGACCTGGGAACCGCCTCCACCGCTGGCGTGACCCTAGGGATTGGCGAATCACTGATCTCCACGGCGGCCGGATTGGTGGTAGCAATTATTAGCTTGGCGTTTTATCGACTCTTTCAGGCGTTTCTCTTCGGTCAGATTCGAGTCTTTCGCAAGGCGGGGAGTGATCTAGAAGTGCTCTACCGGCAACGATGGATCGAAGCGGAACAGGCCAAACACCCCCCCAGCCCCAAGAAAATTCTTGAAATTTAGACCTATTATCGAGCGGGACAGGTGGTCTTGCCATCAGCATCCAGCAAAATCCTAAAATGTCAAAGCCAATAGCATCACGGAACCTTAAATCGCGTCAAAACCTATCCCGCCAAGAACTGAAGTGCTTGGCTCATAGCGAAAACCCGTTAAAACGGGCTCATAACGAAAGTAGGCTAAAGCCTACTTTCGTTATGAGCCAGGGATTTAAATCCCTGGCGGAGTGCTACCCAAAATTCTCTCTAGTGTGCTCCTAAAACTCTGATGAGTCAAACTACCTC
>CAZCWE010000294.1:1881-5738 GCA_964502285.1 uncultured Spirulina sp.
CCGAAAAAACGTGCCACCGCGCCCACTGCTCATCCGCTAAATCTTTGGCAGGATACCCATAAACAGGAAGAAGTGCGGATTGAGATTATTCCGCTGATTGATGTGATTTTTTGTATTTTGACGTTCTTTATTTTGGCGGCGGTGGGGGTGTCGCGGCAGCAGGCGATTAGTTTGAATTTGCCGAAGGCGACCACAGGCACGGCCCAGATGCAGGAGATGTTGATCATCAGTTTGGATGATTTTGGGCAGGTGTATGTGGAGCAAAATCCGGTATCAACGCGCAATCAATTGTTTCAGGCGGTGGAGAGTTACTTTGCGACACGGCCAAATGGGTTGATGGTGTTGTATGCGTCGAAGGAGACGCGGTATGACAGGGTGATCCAGGTGTTGGATATTTTGCGGGAAGTGGGGGGCGATCGCGTCGCCTTAGCCACTCTCCCCGAAGGTCAAACCCCGCAATCAGTGCAACCGGAACCCATCGACCCCAACACCCTCACCCCCAACCCCCTTGACCCCAACAGCTTTCCCAGTAATGGCCTGCCGCCGGAATTGGGGCAGCCGGGGCTTGATCCGTTCAATCCGAATCCGAACGGAACCCTGACCCCCGCCGATCCCATCGAGCCCCTCACGCCCAACGGCGCTCCTCCGATTCCCAATGCTGAACCGGAACCCGTGCCGGATTTACCGCCGTTACCGGGTGATCCCGATCCGGGCAGTTAAGCCATTAGGGGGAGGAATGGGGGGCGGTGGCATGGGGCGATCGCGCCTGCCAACGTTTCAAGGCCCGCGAAAAGGTGCTCAGATCCGAAAAGCCAAGTAAGTACGCCACTTCGCTTTTATTTAACTGCGGTTGGGCTAACAGTTTCACCGCCATCTCCTGGCGGACTTCGTTGAGCAACTGGGTGAAGGATGTGCCTTCCCGTTTCAGTTGATATTGCAAACTGCGGGGGCTCATCATCAAACGGTTGGCGATCTCCTTGACGGTGGGTAAGTGGCCGTACAGGCTGACGGATAGGATCTGGCGGACGCGATCGCGCACCCGGTTGCCCAACGATTGCGCCAGCAAGGTTTTCCCCTGTTGCTCAAACACGTTAAAAAAATGAGGATTTGCCCCAATCACGGGTAACGCCAACATGTGGCGATCAATCACACAATAGGTTTCCGCACCGCCAAACTGAAACGCGACGTTGCCCAAAATATCGCGATGGGTGGCTAATTCTGGGTAGTCCGGCGGTGCTGCATAGTGAAATCCTATTTCTCGAATCAGCATCATCTCCCGCCCCACCAAGGCATTAAACACACATTTGATCGCAGACATCACATAATCCACCACATACCGTTCTGCTGGATGCCATCCCAGCTCACTACTGGCGATCGCCAACTGAACGCTATCCCCTCCTTGGCGCACCACAAACCGTTCCACATCCGCCAAAAGTCGCTCATATTGCGTCAAAATCGCCAACGCATCGCCCAGCGTCGGCGCATTCATCATCATGTAGCCCACCACCCCCAAGCTATTTAGCAGCGTATAGTGACCCAGCTTTAGACCAATATTCATATCCTGAGTGACGCGGGCTAACTCGTCCCACATCGCCCATGCTTGTACCACAGGGATACGTGCCCCCGCTTGCAGCAGCACGGCCTTCTCCATCCCCACCCGTCGCATCACGGGGTTAATCGCGATGCCATGCGCTTGAGCCATTTGGAGAAAGGTGTAAACGAGATGGGCTGAAACGGTTGGATCACGCTGGAGCATTGGGCTAACGAGCACGCTTTACAAAATTTCATGGGGTATTGTTCTTAAGGCCAAACTTTTGGCGTTGTCGGCCAACCTCATTCTTGATAAACCATCTCATAATGCAACAGACAGCATCTTTACCGTAATGACTCGGATGAACATTCTAAGTCCGCGTTGGCTCCATGTCTCAGTTTCAGCAGAGTGTAAGGTGCATTCTTGACCTCAACATTGACCCTGAACTTCTATGGCCACCCACTCAAAACTGTCACGAAAGCTCCGTCCATTCACACCATCCTCACCCGCGAGTTCTTCCCGAAATGCTGCGATCGCACCTCCGCCCACCACACTTCCCCCAGGCGCATTAATCAATAACGTTAGCCAGGCTACCCCGCCGATTCAGGCAAAATTAACCGTCGGAGCTGTGGGCGATCGCTACGAACAAGAAGCCGATCGCGTCGCCGCCGAGGTGGTTCACCGGATTAACGCCCCCACCACCCAGCGCCAAACCCTAGCAGCCTCTCCCGATCACGAATTAACGGCCCCCAACCTTGCCCCTACCGTCCAGCGTCAGCCCCTAGCCCCGACAATCCAACGGGATACAGGCGGATTAGCGGGCTTGTTTGGGGGGGCTTCAGCCTCCTCAGCCGCAGCCCCTGCCTTTGTGGTGAGTCGTCCTACCTTAAGTGCTCAAACCGTTAAGGATGATGCGATCGCCAAGATTCGTAGTTCGTATGCGACCTATGATACGCTCGCAGCCATGACATGGCCAGATTTAGGCCTTGCATTGGAACAAGAATTTATGTCTAACGAGTGGCACTTTATCAATGCAGTTGGAGAATATCAAAAATCGCCGACAAAGTCGCTGTTTTTAGGCATCATGAAAGACCACATTGAAGGTGGACGCTACGCGGTGAATCTGACCAGCCGTACCCTTCGGGACTACCGAACAAAAGCAGAAGAGATGCAAACAACCGGAGAAATCAACTCCCCGGCTGCGAATCATTTCAATGATGGTCTTTTTGAAGCCGGTAAATTCATTACTAACAGAACAATGCCGTCTTATAAGCAATCTTTAGATACAGCCGCATCGGCATCTGCAATGTCGGCCGGTTAGTTTGTTCATTCTGCTCAAAATTCCATGCAATCTCATGCCAAACTCGCTCGAAAAGCGTCCCACCGTTCGCCAAAACCAACGGGAATTCAGTCCCAACGAGGGGCGATCGCACCTCCGCCCACCACACTCCCCCCTGGCGCATTAATTGACAACGTCAGCCAAGCCGCCCCAACAGTGCAACGGGATGCCCTGGAGGAACAGGCCGCCCCGGTCGCAGTAGAGTCAGAAATTCACCGCGCCAAAGGAGGCGGCCAAACCCTCGATCCGCAACTTCAGCGATCGATGGGTCAAGCCATGGGCGCGGATTTCAGCCATGTGAAAGTCCACACCGACACCACCTCTGATCACCTCAACCACACCCTCCAAGCCAAAGCCTTCACCACCGGCAGCGATGTCTTTTTCCGTCAAGGGGAATACAACCCCAGCAGCAAAGGCGGCCAAGAACTGATCGCCCACGAACTGACCCACGTTGTCCAACAGGGCGGCGCATCGGTGCAATGTCAACGGGAACCGATGATTCAACGCCTCGGACTGTCGGATGCGTCCAAACATCTCACCGATCCGGCTGCCGATCAAGCAGCACGCGCTAATTTTATCCGGGATAACTTTAATGATTTTTGGCTACGACTCCAGATGGACAATATTCTATGTACAGCGACGGTGGCGTTTGGTAGGGAGACTTTCATCGCTGAAAATATCGAGATTATTGACGATACCTATCACAATCGCATTGGTCTACCCGCTGTGTTTGATCAGTACATTCCTTACGATGCGCCAAACTTCGTGAATATTGGGTTCCCCCTCAGAGATCGATTAATTGCCCAAGGGCGCGATCAACTGACCATGGACGACATACAAGAGGTATTGAACGAATTAAGAGGCCCCGTTAGAGATGCGATCGCAACAAATAGCCGCAACTTAGCATTGGCGATGCACTATATCAATATGTCCGATGCGTTTGGGTATGGTTCCGGCGGCGGTCGAGAACGGGCGCGGGGTCGGGGG
>CAZCWE010000295.1:0-5310 GCA_964502285.1 uncultured Spirulina sp.
ATGGTCGAGCCGCACAGTGCCCTCGGTCCCGCCGACCTCGTCGCGCAGGTCCATCCCGCCCCGGAAGGTCCAACTGACCTCGAACTGCCCGACGGCCCCGCCCTCGTACTCGACGAGCCCGATGGCCTGGTCCTCGGCCTCGATCGGATGGACCTGGGTCGCCCCCCAGCAGAAGGCCCGCAGCGGCCGCTTGTCCTTGCCGATGAACGACCGCCCGATCTCGATGCAGTGACACCCCATGTCGACGACCGCCCCTCCGCCCGACCGCGCCGATCTTGGTCTTCTTTGACCAAAATGCGATCGAACATATCCGCTGCGAGTTGGCCCAACAGGATCAGATCTTCATCGCGGCGATCGCCCGGTGCGCCCACAATGCCCACCCGCTGACCTTGCCAATTTTTCACAAACCCCCCCAACGCCTCATACCCCGCCGGATTGTGGGCATAGTCTACGAGGGCATGGTAGCGATCGAGGTCAAACAAATTCATCCGACCCGGCGTTTGTTCCGACGACAATTGGAACGTGCGCACCCCTTGGCGAATCTGCTCCACATCCACCCCTTGGGCAAAGGCCGCCAAACAGGCCGCCAACGCATTGGCAATCATAAACGGAGCCATCCCCGCCAAGGTAATCGGGATATTCTTCGCTTCTTCAATGCGGAGCGTCCAATTCCCCTCCATGATTGAGAGATAGCCATTTTCATAGACCGCCGCCAACTTACCCCGCCGCAGGTGATCTTGCAGCACCGGATTGTCCGGGTCCATCGAGAAATAGGCCACCTTCGCCTTCGCTCGTTCCGCCATTTTCGACACCAGCGGATCATCCGCATTTAACACCGCGTAGCCACTGGGGGCGGCCACCTCAGCGATCACACTTTTGACATGGGCCATCTGTTCAACCGTATTAATATCGCCGATGCCCAGGTGATCCGCCGCCACATTCAGCACCACCCCCACATCGCACTGATCAAACGCCACACCCGACCGGAGAATGCCCCCCCGTGCGGTTTCTAAAATCGCCACCTCCACCGTGGGATCTTTGAGAATAACCTGGGCACTTTGGGGGCCGGTGGTGTCGCCTTTTTCCACGAGATAATTCCCCACATAGATTCCGTCGGTGGTGGTGAAACCGATGGTCTTACCCGTTTGGCGGAAAATATGGGCGATTAAACGGGTGGTGGTGGTTTTGCCGTTGGTGCCGGTGATCGCAACGATGGGAATCCGGGGGGAGGCTCCATCGGGGAAGAGCATATCCAACACGGCTGCACCCACATTCCGAGGTAACCCGGCACTGGGGGCAGCGTGCATCCGGAACCCTGGGGCGGCGTTCACTTCCACAATCACGCCATCGGTTTCCCGCAGGGGTTTGCTAATGTCCGAGGTGACCACATCAATCCCGGCGATGTCGAGGCCGATGGTCTTCACCACGCGCTGGGCAATCCAGACATTTTCGGGGTGAATTTCATCGGTGCGATCGATGGCACTGCCGCCGGTGCTGAGGTTGGCGGTGGCGCGGAGGTAAACGCGCTCTCCGTCTGGGGGGATGCTGTCGAGGTTGTAGCCTTGGCGAGAGAGCACGTCGGTGGCGGTTTTATCCAGTTTGATTTTGGTGAGGACGTTGTCGTGGCCTTCGCCCCGGCGTGGGTCTTCGTTGGTGCGATCGATCAGTTCGCTGATCGTGTGGTCGCCATTACCGACGACATGGGCGGGGATGCGTTCGGCGACGGCGACGACTTTCCCATTCACGACGAGGATGCGATGATCGCTGCCTTTGTAATAGCGTTCGACGATCACCGAGTGGGTTTTGGAGGCTTCGCTGGCGAAGTCGTAGGCGCCTTCGGCTTCGTCCCAACTGTTGATGTCGATGGTGATGCCGCGGCCATGGTTGCCATCGAGGGGTTTGAGGACGATGGGATAGCCGCCTACGTCGTCGATCGCATCTTGCAATTCATCGAGATAGCGAATCACAGTGCCCCGGGGCACGGGAATCCCGGCATCCCGCAGCATCAGTTTTGTGCCTTCTTTGTCGCAGGCGAGTTCAACGCCGAGGATGCTGGAATAGTCGGAGAGGGTGGCTTGGATGCGTTTCGAGTTGACCCCGTAGCCGAGTTGGATCATCGATCGCGCACTGAGGTTGAGCCAGGGGATTTTCCGGGCTTCGGCTTCGGTAATGATCGTTTCGGTGCTCGGCCCGAGGGAGGCATTGGCAGCCAATTCGCGCAGGTCGGATAAGTCCTGTTCGAGTTCTGATGCGGGATAGGTTCCGGTGTCTACGATGCTTTGGCAGAGGCGCACGGCGGCCCGGCCGGCGTAGCGTCCGGCTTGCTCATCGACATATTCAAAGACGACATTGTAAACGCCGCGATCGCCCGTTTCCCGCGTCCGCCCAAATCCTGCCGTCATCCCGGCCATTTCTTGGAGTTCGAGGGCGACGTGTTCGATAATATGCCCCATCAATGTCCCGTTTTGCACCCGTTCGAGAAAGCCGCCCCGATACCCCGGTGAACAGTAATGCTCAACTAAGCTCGGCAGCACATCACAAAGGCCATCATAGAAACCCTCAATTTGGTTGGAATACACCTCGTCGAGATCTTCAAGATCAAGACGCATCACAATGAGTTTGGGGTAGCGGATACTCCAATAGTTCGGGCCGCGTAGGGTGAGAGTCTTGAGGATTTTCATAGGGGATTAACAATAGTGATGAGGAAGACGCACGGATTTCGCCATGGGATAGTGTCTCTTGTGGAAAAGTTGCCAGACTGTTCATGGGGAACAGTTTCCCAAGGCGGTGTCAGAACCAGGCCTGCCTAGGCTGATTTTTCGCCGGTCATGGGGGTGAGAGGACGACGTTGATGGAGATGGAAGCGATCGCCGTGACACAGAATATGGAGACGCAAACTATGGAGGCTGAGGGGGTCGCTCACACTCACGTCCAGTTGATTGGTATGGGACAACGACTGCGGATCAACAACGGTGATATTGCCTTTGCCAATCACCTCCAACCAGCCATCATGCTCGAACATGGCGCAGGTGTCTTCATCGATGCCAATGCCGAGGCGATCGGGATGAATGGCCACCGCCGTCAGCAATCGCGCCATCCGGTTCCGGTTATGGAAATGTTGATCGACAATCACTTCAGGGATGATCCCCAAGCCCATGGTCATGTCCACCAGGGCGCGGTTGGGCGATTCACCGCTGCCGCCGCCGCCAATCATGTGGTGGCCCATCACCGCTGCCCCGGCACTCGTCCCGGCCAGGCTGAGTTCCTGTTGTTGAACCCGCTCCCGGACGCGCTCCATAAACGGGGTTTCTGCCAACAGCCCACAGAGGCGCAATTGATCGCCGCCGGTCATGAAAATACCGGTGCAGTCTTCAAGGTATTCTAAATAGTAGGAATCTTCTCCTTGGCTGCGTTCGCGAATATCAATCAGTTCGACCCGCCGCGCACCCATGTCGGAAAAAATTTGTCGATAGCGATCGCCAACTAAGACAGGCTCCCGTGATGCCGATGGGATGATGCCGATCACCGCATCACTACCCCCGGAACGGTTGAAAAAGGTATGTAAAATTTCTCGTCCATGAACCTTGTCTTCCGCACCACCGATCACGAGGATTGCGGTCTTTGTTGGTTTTGGCATCTGGGTCTTTGGAGAATACGATTCGGTTTGCAGCATCTATGGTATCGCTTTTCAGCCGAATACATAACTATACAGTGCATCGAAACCCTGAATTTTGCGAAAACCCCACCCCCCTATGCGTTTTGATCTGATCACCCTATTTCCGGACTTTTTCACCTCCCCCCTGCAATCGGGGCTCCTGGCCAAAGCCCTCCAGAACCAGATTGCCGAGGTGGTCTGTACCAACCCCCGCGACTTCACCACCGACAAACACCACCGCGTCGATGATGAACCCTACGGCGGTGGTGTGGGGATGCTCCTCAAGCCCGACCCGATTTTTGCAGCGGTGGAATCCCTGCCCTGCTTGCCCCGTCGTGACATTATCCTGATGTCCCCCCAAGGGGAACCCCTCACCCATCAACTCCTCACCACCCTGAGCCACGACTACGATCAACTCGTCTTGATTTGTGGACATTATGAAGGGTTTGATGAACGGATTCGCCATCTGGCGACGCGGGAAATTTCCCTGGGGGACTTTGTGCTCACCGGGGGAGAAATTCCGGCATTAACCCTGGTGAACGGCGTGACGCGCCTCCTGCCCGGTACGGTGGGTAAAACCGAATCCCTGAAAACGGAAAGCTTTGCCACCGGGCTGCTAGACTATCCCCAATACACCCGCCCGGCTTCGTTTCGGGGGTGGGACGTGCCGGAGGTGTTGCGCTCTGGCAACCATGCTGCGATCGCCCAATGGCGCACCGAACAGCAACACCAACGCACCCGCCAACGTCGCCCCGATCTGTGGGCAGCCTGGCAACGTCAAGCCCAAGATCCGGCGGCTGATCCTGACCCATCCGGGTCACCCTAAGCTCTGGGTGTACTCTGTGGTATTGCCGGGATCGCACCCGCAAGCCGCATGTTCCATCATCATTTGTTGTCTAAAGTATTGTTGTCAGGACTGACGCAAAAATTGCAAAAATTGTTGAAACGTCGTGCTCAACGAGTCACTGAAACAACATAATCGCGTCGGAATGCGTAAGTCCTGGTTGTCTAAACGTATTGTCGTATTGAGGTAGTTTTAATGTTCAATCTGCGCCATTGGTTCACCGCCCTCGCCGCCTGCGGCCTCAGCCTCGCCAGCCCCCTGTGGACTCCCCCCAGCTCAGCAGCGGTCTTTGATAATCAACGGGTGGATGAACGTCGCTTTGTCCTCCTCGCGTCCCCCTTCGGTGTGGAAAAGCGCAGTTATCAGCTCCTCATCGTCGAACAACTGTCCAACCAACGGCCCTGTTGGCGCGAATACGACGGTGAACCCACGCGGGTTGATCCCCTCCTCTTTAACTTTGACTTCAGCGATATTTGCAGCCGCCTCACCGACAGTAATGGCTATTCCCTCCGCATTGGCAGCGAAGATCTCGGCTGGCGCTTTATTCTCTCCGTGGTTCCCCAAGGCGGCGAATTGGTGTTAATGGCCAACTCCCCCCGCGAACCCAATGTCCGGATTCCCATCGGCCGCACCCGCGGCCTCGCAGAGGGCTATCTCAAAATCCACCTCGACGAAGGCTGGGAACTGACCCGCCGCACCTATCGCAGTCGCCCCTTGGGTCATATCTATTTAACCGGTGATCCGCAAGTGGTGTCCGTGCCGAGCGGTGGCCCGGTGGGGATTAATAGCAGCCCGCTGCCGTCGGACTCTC
>CAZCWE010000295.1:5320-5684 GCA_964502285.1 uncultured Spirulina sp.
CCGCACCGCCCCAGTCCCCCAACCGCCCCAACAACGCCCCTTACCCACGCCCCCCGCAAATCCGACACCGAGCGATCGCCCCCTTCCCCCACCAGAACGCCGCATCCCCACCTTCTAACCCCTACCGGACTCGCACCGTTTGGTGGGCGGTTCCCAATCCCTGTAGAATGAGGGGAGCAAATTTTCCATGGGTTACTTTTGGGCATGGTTACGACGGACGACAAACAAGCCGCAACCCCAGCACCAGACTTTGATCTGGCTGCTTATCTTCAGCAGCAACAAACCAAAGTAGAAGCTGCACTCGCGGCATCTGTCCCCCCAGCGGAGCCGCCCAAAATTTACGAGGCGATGCGCTACTCACTCC
>CAZCWE010000296.1:0-5675 GCA_964502285.1 uncultured Spirulina sp.
CCATCGGCTCCCAAAAATGGGACGATAATGAGGGGCGTTTTTTGAGTACTAGGCATACCTCACCGGGCGATCGCCCTGGCTAGACAACAAAAACCCCTCCATTCCATCGCTCTATAATGAGGCGAAAACGTGTTAAATTCCGGTCAAAAACTCTATACCAAGCTACGCCATGAAGTAGCAGAAACGGGTGTCTTTGCACCCGATTGGAACCATCTCTTTCGCCGTTTGACACTGTACGGCACATTACACATCTTATCCTATCTCGGTCTCTTCTTTTGTGCTAACAGTGGGTGGCGCTGGGCCGCGATCATCGGCTTGACAATCAGCAATCTTCAGTTTTATTTCCTCAGTCATGATGCCGGACATTATTCCCTCTCCCGTCATCGCAAGGTTAACCTCTGGCTCGGCGAAATTGGTGATACATTCATCGCTGGCGGCAGTTTTCGCTTCTGGCAATACAAGCATAACTTGCACCATCGCTATTGCAACGATGAAGCCTTAGATCCGGATATGAAAGGGGATTTCATCAAATTCTATGTAGATGACCCCACTGAGCGTCCGGCTTGGATTCGCTGGATGGTGCGGCAACAGTCCTATTTGCTCTGGGTGCTTGCCATGTTTCATAACTTTGAATTCCAGCGCATTAGTTGGCTTTATATGCTCAAAAATCCCAAACAATGCCGGATTGAATTTTTGTTAGTCCCCCTCCATTTTGTGGTGTATTTACTCATCCCGATCGCAGTCCTCGGTTGGCCGATGGCGTTGGTGAATTATGTCGTGGTCACGATGATATCTGGGTTGATCTTGGCAAAACTCTTTGCCGTCAATCACATTGGGATGCCGTCAGTATCAGGGGAGCATGGTCTGTCGTTTATTGAGCAACAGGTCGTGACATCCCGCAATGTCATTATTCCACGTTGGTTGGATGATTACTTTGGGGGATTGAATTACCAAATCGAGCATCATTTATTCCCCTGGATTCCGATTAGTCGCTATCGGCAGATTAGCCCTCTGGTGAAGTCATTCTGTCAACAGCACGCGATCGCCTACGTCGAAGAAGACCTGCTCACCTCTTTGCGCAGTGTGACCCGCCATCTCGATCGGGTGGGACAAACAGAACTCTAGATCCTCTGTAGGTCAAACGCCTCGCCCCGTCCCGGCTCTCTGGCTGGGGCGGTTTTTTAAGGGGCGATGAAGATCCGCGAGCGTTGTTGCATTGTTGAACGATGGCCGGATAATGGCCTGGATCATGATCAACTCGAACTTAGCCCCCATGATGTCTGATCTCCCGCCCCTGACAACCCAAACCATTTGGGACATTGTTAATGACGTGCTAGAGGATGCGATCGCCAATCAACTCGTCTGGCAGGCCCTGGGCTATCGCTACGACCCCGACCGCCAACAGTGGGACACCAGCGCCGTTGACCCCAGTTGGCGCGACGACTACCCCGAACCGCCCGACTTCATCGCCCATCGTCCCCCCACCGTCAAGCTCACCCGCTCCATTCCCCAACCCCATAAACAACTTCTGAAGGAAGAATTAGGATTTAAAGGCTATAAGTTGGGGGAGTTTGGCCCGCGTCAAACCCGACGCGCCACCCTTGCCAATTGGTTACTGAGCTATCGAAAACAACAAGTCCAATGAACGCATCAGGGTAAGGCCCTCTCCTTGCATACTGCTCTGCACTTCATGCGATCTGCTCCAGGAATAATTTTGGGTGACTCGTAGCCAATCAGACAAGACGAAATGGAGAACATGCGCTACGGTGCAGATATTGTCAAAACCTGGGCATCATCCAAACACGTCCGGTAGGCAGGTTAAAACGTCCGTTATTTTATGAAACCGAGATTATGGTGACTGTTGCCACGAAACCCTCCATTCAATTAGTTGAATCCGCAACCCAGGAGTTACTCGAATGGGCTAACGCTGTTGACCATTCATCCCTCACCATCTTTGAAAAAGGCTTAAAACTCGCAACTCGTCTCGGCGCGCATTATCGAGAGGATGGGCTAGTGGAAATCGGCTTCTGGACACCGCAACTCATGGCCCAAGTGATGCGGAAACTGGAAATCTATTTTGAAGTCCTCACCCCGATTAGTCCCATTGATGTCAGTGTGCCGGAACAGGTGGTGCAGTTTCGGCGCGATCGCCTCAACCTCATCCAACAGGGCGAATTTCATTGGGGGGTTATTGAGGGCATGATCCCCGGCAACCAGGATCGGATCGGGTCGTTCTATTGGCTCCGCTACATCGACCAAAACGAACAACTCCAAGCCATCCGCGATCCCCTGGCCCATTCGCTCCCCTACGGCATCTTTGCCCCCGCCGAACTCTACGACCTCGACAGTTTGCAGCGCGATCGCGCCGACCTTGACTACATTCGGCGCACCAGTGCATCCTCCCTGCCCGACAACGAAGGCACTCACCTGTCGGCAGGGACAAACCGGATTCCCCGCGTCCGGGCTCCCCACAATATCCTGCAACTCCACATCGGCACCGCCTCCAAAGAAGGCACCTTCGCTGGTCTCACCCGCATCTACCAAACCATCTCCGACAAGCTCGCCCAAGGGGAAACCCTCTCCCCCGTCGAAGAAGCCTACGTCGGCTATGATGCGGTGCAATTTTTACCCACCGAACCCACCATCGAATACCGCGACGAATACAGCCCCGAAAGTGAATTTTTCTCCTTCATTGGCGAAGACGATGGCATCATCGACATCGAACTGACCAAACCCAACACCCAAGATTGGGGCTACGATGTCCCGATTCTCGGTTCTAGCACCACCAACGCCGCCCTCCTCAGCAGCCTCCGCCCCGATGAAGTGATCGACTTAATCAGCACGCTGCATAACTTTTCCGCCGGGCCCATCCAGGTGATTTATGACCTGGTGTACGGCCACGCCGACAACCAATCGGAATTGCTGCTGCCCTACCAGTTCCTCAAAGGCCCCAATATGTACGGGCAAGACCTTAACCATCAACTGCCCATGGTGCGGGCCATTTTCCTCGAAATGCAGCGGCGGAAGATCAACACCGGAGCCGATGGGATTCGCGTCGATGGCGGTCAGGATTTCCGCTTCTTTAATCCGCTATCGGGGCGCGTTGAATATGATGATGCCTACTTGATGGCCATGAGCGATCTGGTGCAGGACATTGAAGGGTGTCAAAGACTGTTATTCACGATCTATGAAGACGGACGACCCTGGCCCCAAGAAGGCTGGGAAGAGATTTCCACCTATCGAGATTTGGTGGAGTTGAAACCGGAATCCTATCAATGGGGGCCGCTGATTTTCGCCCACAATACCCCGACGCTGAATGATGTCTGGGAAAAGAAATGGCGGCGGGTGTGCGAGGTGATGTATGAAGGCGATCGCTGGATTACCGGACTTTATCAACGCCACCCTGCACGCTCCCTGGATGTTTTTCCGCAATACCGACGAACGCTATGGTGTGAAGGTGGTGTCGGAAGAAGCGGGCTTCTTAGATTGGCAGGTGACGCCGGATCTGTTCAAGCGCAAACATGCGTTTCGTCGCCTCAAGTCCTTGGGCTTTAAGCACATTGAGGAGTTGCGCGAGTTTAGCCAAGCCCTCAACACGGTGATGGAAGAAAAAGACTACAACATTTCTGAGGTGGTCGAGGCGATCCGGCTCTGCGTCGAAGGCCAGGATGATGTTTGCGAAATGCCGAAAATCAAAGGGTTACGCCGTCCGGGGATGTTGCGGTTCCTCAGTAAAATGGACCTCGATCGCCTCAAGCAGTTCGCCCGCTGGTTTATGGAAGATTGCTACGAGGTGTGTAATGTCAGCCATTATCCCCGCATGGTCAATGCCGAACAAACCTCCCATAACCTCAGTTTGCGTCAGTTCCGCCATCGTTACCCCTGGCTGCGCCATAACCTGTCGGGGACGGATCGGTTTAATAAGATGAGCGGCAAGAAAACGACGGTGTTTTATGGGGTGCGGAGTAATCCAGAACGCCCGGAGGAACAGATCGCGATGGTGGCGCACATGGGAGGCAGCCCAACGCAGATCAAGCTGGGTGATTTGCTGCAATTGGAGGGCAAAGATTGGGAGATTGCGATCGCCTCACCGGGCCTGGAAATCAAAAACATCGATGCCTTTGAGTTGCAAGATACCCAAGGGGTGCTGTTAACCCAAAAAGAGATCACCTAGGGGGCACAGGCGGGGCTATGCGCCGTAGCGATCGCTCAACTCCGTCACCCAGGTTAAGGCTTGGGCAGAGTTGTCGAATTGGTCAGGAAATTGTCCTTCAAGGCGTTGGGCAATTTCCCCCAGACTGTCCCCCGCAGCCATCCTCGCCAGGGCCACCTGTGCCATTTGGCCCGCCCGGCCGAGGGTCGGACGGTGGGTGTGGCGACGCTTGGCGAGGGCAGCGGGGTTGAAGGGGTCAGCGTTAAAGGTGGATTGGCGGAAGGTGGTGCGGCGATCGCCCCGGATCAGGGTGCTGTGCCATTGCCACACGTAGCGTTGATTGACCAGATCGGCGCGGAGGTGGAGGGTGATGCGATCGCCCCGCTGCAAGTCCAGCGGTTGCGGCCAAGGAAAAAAGGCTTGGCCATAAATCAACGGCGGTTGATCGGGCCCGTTACTAAACCCCACCCCCGCCCCCAGGGTCGCATCAAACCACAGCCCCAGCCCATGACAGCGGCAATCCGTGGCAATGTTCCACTGCACCTCGCCCTGCACATGGGGGTCCTGAAGTTGGGGATAGTCCAGCGTCGCCCAGATCTGGGGCGGCACGAGACAATCCTCCGGACGCAGCCGCACCTTACGCCAGCGGTTCGTCACGTAGCGTTGAGCGGCGGAAAAATCAAACCCGTAGGGCTGACTCTGCCAAGGTTCGTGATAGTGCTGGGTATAGGTGTTCGGGAGATGCACCAACGTTGCCCAGAGCCGATCGGCTTGGGGAATCAGCACCCCACCCGGTGCGAGGTGGCGATCGCGCACCTCAATAATCGTCGCCAAATGTGACCCAAACAGCGGCATCACGCCGCGCAGATCCGACACCACCACATCGGCGGGTTCTGGCAAATCGAGCGATCGCACATCCGCCTGATGGTATTCAATCACCGCGCCATAGCCATTAGCCTCGGCAATTTCCCGCGCAATGTCCACCACCCCATCCAGCTCCACCCCATACACCCGCCGCGCCCCCAACTGCGCCGCCATCAAACTATGTATCCCCGTCCCCGTGCCAATATCGAGCACCACCATACCGGGCTGAATCACGGCACTCAACGCCTGATGGTAAGAGGCCATCCGCCCCGCATCCATCACCATTTCGCCGTAACCAAAAATGCTGTAGTTAACCAAAATCTCAGTACGAGACAAAATGCTTGAAAAGGCTGTAGAGAGAGGGTTTGAGCGAAGTTAGCACAACCCAAACCGAACCCTCATGAGCCAGATTAGCGAAATTCGTGCCCAGTTGCGATCCCACCTCAATTTAAACAATCATAGCAGTGGATAAGTCTGTTAGGACATTCAACCCGCGCACCCTGAGCTTGCGGCGCAGTGAGCTTGCCGAACTGTCGAAAGGTAAGCAGACCGGGCTATATCCGGCGGAGACGCGGCGCGAACGAAAAGCTCAGCCCTTCGACTGTCTCCTTTGATCAAAACGGAACCTTAGATGTCCTAAACCTTATGACCCAAACTA
>CAZCWE010000297.1:0-5674 GCA_964502285.1 uncultured Spirulina sp.
GTAGTGCGGGCAAGATTCAATCGGAGTTGGGGGCAACGCGGGTGGTGGCGTTCGACTTGACGGCGGCCTGTTCGGGGTTTGTGTTTGGCATGGTGACGGCGGCGCAGTTTATCCGCACGGGTCTCTATCAGACGGTGGTGGTGATTGGGGCGGATGCCCTGTCGCGCTGGGTGGATTGGCACGATCGCACCACCTGCGTCCTCTTTGGCGATGGCGCGGGAGCTGTGGTGATGCAGGCTGATGGGGAGCGCGATCGCCTGCGGGGGGTTGAACTCTGTAGTGACGGGACTCTCAACCACACCCTCACCCTCGGCTTTGACGGCAAAACCACCCCCCTCACGCCGGATTTTTCCATAGACTTGGGCGGCTACCAATCGATCACGATGAATGGCCGTGAGGTCTATCGCTTTGCAGTGGCAAAAGTGCCGGATGTGATTTCTAAAGCCCTGTTTCGGGCGGAACTAGAGGTAACGGATCTCGATTGGCTGATCCTCCATCAGGCAAATCAACGGATTATCGATGCCGTGGCGCAACGGCTGAAAATCAGCAGCGATCGCGTCATCAGCAATATTCACCAATACGGCAACACCTCAGCCGCCTCGATCCCCTTGGCCCTTGATGGGGCGGTGCGATCGGGCCAGATTCAGCCGGGGCAGAGGGTGGCGATCTCTGGCTTTGGCGCGGGCCTCAGTTGGGGCGCGGCGATTTTTGAATGGAGTCGCTAAATCCTGCATTAATGCCCCGGCAAATCGCCTAAAATGAACCGCCAAAATCAGCATTCATGACCCCATGAATTCTATTGTGATGCGGATTTTTCGCATTTTTTAACACCCGTTAATTTTTACTAATTAATACAAAACCAATGACAACAACAGCATGGGTCTTTCCCGGACAAGGATCGCAAAAAGTGGGCATGATGGCAGACCTCGCCAGTCAACCCGCCGCCCAGGAAAAATTAGCCGCTGCGGAGGACATCCTCGGCTGGTCGGTGCTTGCTGCCTGCGAGGATGAGGCGAAACTCAGCGACACGCGCTACACGCAGCCCTGTTTGTACACCGTCGAAGCGTTGCTCGTCGATGCGATGCGGGAACGGGGGACAGCGGAGTTTGTGGCGGGGCATAGTTTAGGGGAATATGTGGCCCTCTATGCGGCGCAGGTGTTTGATTTTGCCAGCGGCTTGCAGTTGGTGAAGCAGCGGGCGGAACTGATGGCGAACACCGAAGGGGGCAAGATGATCGCGATGATCGGCTTCGATCGCAATGCCCTCGACAGTGCGATCGCTGCCAATCCGGATGTGGTGTTAGCCAACGACAATAGCGCGGGCCAGGTGGTGATTTCCGGGACTCCGGCCGGGGTGGATGCGATCGCCGCCAGCGTCAAAAGTAAGCGGGCGGTTCCCTTAGCCGTCTCTGGTGCGTTCCATTCGCCCCTGATGAATCCCGCTGCGGCCGAGTTTCAAACCGCCCTTGATGCCGTCAGCTTCCAAGCCGCCCAAATCCCTGTTTTTTCCAACGTAGACCCCACCCCCGCTACCGCTGCCGACACCCTGAAAGCCCGCCTCAGCCAGCAAATGACCGGCTCAGTGCGGTGGCGCGAAATTATGGCCGCATTTGCCGAGCAACAGGTGGAAACCGTGGTGGAGATTGGCCCCGGTAATGTGTTGACGGGGCTGTTTAAACGGGACTATCGCGACATCAACCGGGTGAATGTGAGTGCGATCGCTGCGATCGCCTAGGGACTCGTCCCGTATTGTAGGAGACAGATCACGCCCGATCATGCAGTCTGATCAAACTACATTGATCAGACTGCATGATAATGCGCCCAAATCTGAAACAAATCCAAGAGTTTCCTCCCTCCCCCAAACTTTCCCCCCAAGCTAAGGGGAGAACAGTCGCAACACTGGAGTGTATTCACTATGGCAAGAGTCGCAATCAACGGACTCGGCCGCATTGGTCGTGCCCTATTCAAAATCATCCAAGATATTCCCAGCTTGGAGCTGATCGCCATCAACGATCTCGTGCCGCCCGATAATCTTGCTTATCTGCTCAATTACGACACCGTTTATGGTCGCTATGCCAAAACAGTGAGCAGTGGGGAAAACAGCCTTACGGTAGCCGGCCGCGAGGTCAAAATTTTTAGCGAACGAGACCCAGCAGAAATTCCCTGGGGATCACTGGATATTGATGTGGTCTTTGAATGTACCGGTTTTTTTGTGAAGGGTGAAGAGCTACAAAAGCATCTGGATGCAGGTGCCAAACGAGTCATCCTCTCCGCACCCACAAAAAGCCCCGAAGTGCCGATGGTGGTACATGGGGTCACCGAAGCGCCCGCCGATGCCACGATGTTCTCAACCGCCAGTTGTACCACCAACTGCATTGCCCCCGTCGCGGAAATTATGGAACGGCGGATTGGGGTTGCCAAGGCGATCATGACCACGATTCACGCCTACACCGCCACCCAAAGCATTGTCGATCGCCATGATCCTAAAGACTTCCGCCGGGGTCGAGCTGGGGCGGCGAACTTAGTGCCTGCGAGTACGGGGGCTGCGATCGCCACCACCAAAGTCCTGCCCCACTATGCCGGTAAATTCGACGGCGCGGCGGTACGAGTCCCCACTCCCGTCGGCTCCCTCTCCGACCTTACCTTTGTGACGACGCGGGACACCAGCGTTGAAGAACTGACCACGATTTTCAAAGAAGAAGTGGCCGGTAAATATCAGGGCATTCTCGCCGCCAGCGAAGATCCCATCGTCTCCGCTGACATCATCGGTGATGCCCACGCCTCGATCATTGACCTCGCCATGACCCAAGTAGTCGATGGCAACCTCGTCAAAATCATGACCTGGTACGACAACGAATGGGGCTACACCAACCAAATGGTGCGCGAAGCTCTGCGGGTCTTGGGCGCATAGCTTTGCCTTGCTGCCTTAAGAAACTCCACCCCACAGCTTGGATCGATCCAAGCTGTGGGGTTTTTTCAGGGGCGATCGCCATCCCCCGCCTATAATGAAAATCGCCCTGCTTAATCACCTGTCCTATGCTGATTCGTCGCCTCTGCCTTGCCCTGCTCCCGGCTCTGAGCCTCAGCCTGTCCGGTCTACCCAGTGCGGCACTGCCCGGCCAACCGACGGAAATCGTCGCGGCGTGGATTCTCGGCAACCCGGCCTTACAGGGAGCAATCGGCGATGGGCTATCGGTACGGCGCAGCAATGGCGGCTCGCAAACCTTTGAATTTGCCGCGTCCATTTTTCCCCCAGGGCGGCGATCGGGGGTGGCCTCGCGGGGCAGTTGCGCGACCCCGACACGCCGCGGCCGGATTCGCTCCGAGGCGTTTGTGTTGCGGGATTTTGTTAATGGGGTTCCGGTGGAGCGGCTGGAGTTGGGGTTACGGACGGTCTACGGCTTGGATGTGTATCAGGACTATCACCAAGGGGCGTTGATCTACGCCTACCCGCGTGCGGAAACCATTGATACGGCACGGCGGTTGGGGTTGCCGGGGGTGGAGCGCAATTATGGGGAGGTGCGTTTGGGCGATCGCTATGCGTTTTGGATTGATACGGCCCAAACGGAAACGGGCATCAACCAAAGCGGCCAAGTCACCGTATTTTTAAAAGAAGACCTGCCGAAATTGGTGCGGGAATTGGGCGGTGAGGTGAGCGATGATGTGGTGCGCTGCGATTAGCTTGATCCGCATTGCATAGGGGCTGAAGTCTTAGACTGTTGAGGGTGATGCCGGTATGAGCACAACACCCTCAACTGCGGCCAGCTTAATGGCTGAACTGAAGCGATTGCGCCGCAGCCTCAGTCTGGGGCTCCGGTGGAGAGGAGAGGGGATGCATGGGGAAGCCGCGCTCAATTTCTTGGACGCTGACTTGTTGGGCTTGCAGAACGGTGCGCAAGACCTCAGCGGCTAGGCTCGGTTTACCCTGTCCGCAGAAGAAAAAGTCCGCTGCAAAGTATCCATATTCTGGCCAGGTGTGAATTGCAATGTGAGATTCGGCAAGCGTGGCTGTTGCTGTTACGCCGTGGGGACTAAACTGGTGAACACACAAGTCAATCAAGGTTGCCTCGCCCGCGTCGATAGCATCGATCAATGCACCACGAATACAGTCCGGATCATTCAGTAGTGATTCTGGCGCTTGCCATGCTTCGAGGACCAGATGGGTACCCACTTTTTTCATTCTTCTCAATGGTTACTCCGTAGAGAGTGTTCAACTCCCCATTTTAAGTCCAAAGCGATCTGTCCTGTTTGATTGGCTAGGGGCGGTGGCGGTGGGGTGAGGGGCGATCGCAGATTCAGAAGGCACGGCAGAACATGCTAGGTTGAAGCTGTCCTGAGCGGAGTCCATCAATGCACGATTTACCCTCAGCCGTAGCACCAGCAACGGATTGGGCCTACGGCGCGATCGCCACCCATTTCGCCAAGATTCGCAGCCATGAGGCAGATGTGCTGAAGGGAAAAGACCCGGAAGCCGTGCATCAGATGCGGGTGGGCATGCGACGGTTGCGATCGGCGTTGGTGGGGTTCGCGCCCGTGGTGCAGTTGCCGAAGATTGTGCGGCGGCGGACGGTGAGCCAGGTGGCGCGGGTGTTGGGCCAGGTGCGGGATGTGGATGTGCTGAGTGAGATTCTGTTGACCTATGCCCGCGAGAGTTCCCATCAAGAGCAGGCGGTGTTAACGGCGATCGCTAAAACCACCCGCAAACACCACCACAAACACCTCAAAGCCGTGCGCCACGCTTTGACCCGCCCCGGCAAATACCAAAAACTCTGCACCGCCCTCCAAGCGTGGCTCGATCAGCCCAGTTATTTGCCCCTGGCCGCTCAGCCTATGGCTGACGTAGTGGTAGATTTACTCGCGCCCCAAGGGAGTCATTTTTTGATCCATCCGGGCTTCTTTATCCCGATAGAAGATGCCCTCGTTCAGGTGGAACAACTCCACGATCTGCGCAAACAGGCGAAGGAAACCCGCTATCAACTCGAACTCTTTAAACCCCTCTACGGCGAGGACTACAGCGCCCATCTCAAACGAATCAAAACGATTCAATCGGTGCTGGGGAATCTCCAAGATGGGGTTGTGTTGGAGGCATTTTTACGGTCTCAGGTGAAGCATTGCCGCCGGGATTTACCCCAGGTGATGGCGCAGTTAGAGCGCGATCGCGCCGCAGCCCTCTCCACTTGGTCGGGGCTGCAAGGGTTCTACACCGATCCCACCCAACGCCAATCCCTCCGTCACGTGCTAACCCATCCACTCCCGGCGTGATTTTGATTCATGAACAGGCAAGGAGTTTCAGCCCCTTGTGGATGGGGAGATCAGAATCACCGATCGCTCTACTCTTTGGGGCGACCCAAGAAATCTCCTGGCAGATCCGATAGGGTTGCTGGGAGAGGATGTCAAGGCTATACAAACACTGCAACCAAGCCCCCATTGCTGAATGTCGTGGGACAGATTGACATCCTCACCGGGCTAAAGCCACAGTGATTCCTAAGATTCACATCTGAGGTTTCTGCTTCATAGCAACAGCGATGTTGAAATTGTGGCGATCGCCCTCTGAAACGGGTGTATCCCACTTATGCAGATTCAGACTGATTGCCATCTAGTGCCCTCATCCCCAGCCCCCCCCTTCGGCTTCGCTCAGGGCAAGCCTTCGGCTTCGCTCAGGGCATCGCTTCTC
>CAZCWE010000298.1:0-5665 GCA_964502285.1 uncultured Spirulina sp.
GGATATCTTCAACTCCCTAATACATATGACTTAGTAAAACCCCTACAGGATTAGCCCGCAGGGGAGAGGTGGGTACAGCGAAGACTCACGACCCAAACTAAACTCCGCAACGTCCCCCAACCCCGTTAAACCTCGGCTAGTTCCCCATCAGCTTCACGACACCGATGCCGCCGAAATACAGACCCATCACCGCACCCGCAAGCAGGGACTGGGTCACCGGATCAGTTGATGGGGTGAGCACCGCGCCAAGAATGACCGCGATGAGGATCACGTAGCGCCAACTCTTTAACATTTGTCCGGACGAAATAATGCGGAGTTGGCCAAGGATGATCTGCAATACGGGCACTTGAAAAACCAACCCCGTGCAGAACATCAGAACGAGCACAAATTCAAAATAGCGATCGATCGACCACGCCTGTTCCACCACATCCGCACCGTAGCTGATGAAGAAACTCAGGGCGGCGGGGGTCAGTACCCAATAGGAAAAGGCAAGGCCGGCGAAGAAGAGGACACCGGAACCGAGGACAGCCGGGCCGAGAAGAGTGCGTTCGCGCCGGGTGAGACCGGGGAGGACAAACTTAATCGCTTGGTAAATGATGAAGGGGCTGGCGATGATTAGCCCACTGTAGCCCGCGACTTTGAAGGAGACGAAAAAGAATTCACCGGGGGCAAGTTGGAGGAACTTCACGTCTTGGGCGGGTTGTTCGAGCCATTCAACGAGGGGGCGAACGGCGGCGAAACAGCCAATGCAGGCGATGACGACGGCAATGAGGGAGAAGAAGAGGCGCTGGCGCAGTTCTTCGAGGTGCTCAAAGATCGACATTTCCACGTCGTCGGGGACTTCGTTGTGGGTGAGGTCTGGATTGGGGGGCAGTTCGGGTTTGGGTTTGGTGTCGGCGGAGGCCATGGGCGCAACAAGGGTAGGACGGGCAACAGGGACGGGGTAAACGTAAAGGCGAAGCTAGGTTTAATCGCGTTTGGGTGCGAGTTCCATGTATTGTATCGAAGCCTGGCGAGAATCTGAATGGACTAGGGGGGTTAGATCCCGTCGAGGAGCCATTCGGAGGCGCGATCGCCCAAGTCCAGGGGAATGCTCACCGCTTTACCGAGGCGCGGCCGTTCGCGGGTGGCATCGAGATAGGCTTTGACTTGCGCGATCGCATCCCAGGCATTGAGATAATTCGCCACGGCATCCAAATGGGCGGAATATTCCGCCTCATCCATCGGGAAAGAGGCCTGCTCTTTGTATTTCCACATCACTTGCACATACATTTTGCCCTTCGTTTGACGGACTTGCAGCGCGTAAGAACGCCCCCATTTATCCAGTAACCATTGGTGAAGATCTTGTCCAGTCATGTTGAGAAGCGATCAATCGCCAGTAAATGCAACTTTTCTGTAATAATTTAACGAGAGTCTTAGGACTTCCATGGCTGATCGAGCGTTGTTGCTACGCTGCAATGATTGATTAATCCATACCTGCACGCTGCTCGCGTTGTCGATGTCAACGAAGCCAGTCTGATTGTACCCATCAGACCCCTAACACTTAACAAAAGTATAAACTTGATCCGTTGAGTTATGACACAAATTTCAGCTTCTGATGCCCCCAGCATGGGCCGCCGTCAGTTCATGAACCTTCTGACGTTCGGCACCATTACCGGCACAGCCTTAGGGGCCCTATATCCGGTCGTTAAATATTTTATTCCACCCTCTAGCGGTGGCGCAGGCAGTGGTGTAACTGCCAAAGATGCCCTCGGCAACGATGTCCTCGCCAGCGAGTTTGTCGCCAATCGTAAACCCGGCGATCGCGCCCTCAGCCAAGGACTCAAAGGCGATCCCACCTACCTCATCGTCAACGAAGAATCCGAAATCACCTCCTACGGCTTAAACGCCATTTGCACCCACTTAGGGTGCGTGGTTCCGTGGAATGGCAGCGCGAATAAGTTCATTTGCCCCTGTCATGGGTCTCAATACAACAACGAAGGCAAAGTGGTGCGTGGCCCTGCCCCCCTCTCGTTAGCGTTAGCCCATGCTGAAGTCAGTGACGACAAAGTCATTCTTACCCCTTGGACAGAAACCGATTTCCGCACGGGTGAAAACCCTTGGTGGACCTAAGGAACGATCTGCCTGACTTCCATCTGATCACCCTTTGCTTTAGGACTTTTTGTAACGTTACCGATGAAACACTTGCTTAGTAATGTCGTTCGCCGCGCTGCGAAGACCCTCGTAATAGTTGCCCTTGCCACGGTTGTCCTGTTTGGCTTCACTGCCCAACCAGCGGCAGCCTATCCGTTTTGGGCCCAAGAAACTGCCCCAGAAACCCCCCGTGAGGCCACTGGACGGATCGTTTGTGCGAACTGTCACCTGGCGGCTAAACCTGCCGAGGTAGAAATGCCCCTCGCGGTTTCCCCTGACACGGTGTTTAAGGCTGTGGTCAAAATCCCCTACGATTTGGAGGCTCAACAGGTGTTGGGCGATGGCTCCAAAGGGGGCTTGAATGTGGGGGCGGTGGTGATGCTTCCCGAAGGCTTTAAGATTGCCCCAGCCGATCGCATGTCGGACGAATTGAAGGAAGAAGTGGGTGGGGTCTATTTCCAACCCTACCGCGATGATCAAGAGAATGTGGTGATTGTTGGCCCGCTGCCGGGTGAGCAATACCAAGAGATTGTTTTTCCTGTGTTATCTCCTGACCCGGCAACGAATAAGGATGTCCACTTTGGTAAATTCGCCCTGTATGTGGGTGCGAACCGAGGCCGCGGCCAGGTGTATCCGGCGGGTAATTTGACCAATAATAATGTGTTCAAAGCGAGTGCAGCGGGCACGGTAAGCGCGATCGCATCAGCAGAGGATGGTAGTTCAACCGTGACGATTGACACCGCTGATGGCAGTGTTGACGTTGCCGTTCCGGCGGGCCCTGAGTTGATTGTGGCCACCGGTGACACCGTCGAATCCGGCGACCCGTTGACCAATGACCCGAACGTGGGTGGGTTTGGTCAAGAAGAAGCGGAAATCGTCCTCCAAGATCCGACCCGCATCCAATGGTTGCTCGTCTTCTTTGCGGCGATCGCTCTGTCTCAACTCTTCCTCGTCCTGAAGAAGAAACAAATCGAACGAGTCCAAGCTGCCGAGATGAACTTCTAAGCAGACCGCTCCAGAGTTCTGACCGATTAGCTCCAAGAAAAGCGCACTGTGGTGAACACAGTGCGCTTTTTAACTCATGCATCAAACTGATCAACACAGGGTATCGACGCTATCCCCCGCGAGTTTGGTCGGTTGTGCGCTGCATCCTTAGCCTGGGCCAAGGAACGATCGAAAACGTCAAGCATCGTTGCTGTGCAGCGCAGAGTAGCCAGAGTCTGACCCTAATCTTGAATGCGATCGCAGCCACAACGAGCCGAGAACTCTTCCTCAATCACCATGTAAGGTTTAGGCTGTTAGGGAATCAGCCTTCCCATCCCCTCCAAACGTGAAGTCCTAGGGCTAGACCATGGCGACTCATCGCGTTTGACCCTCAACAATAGAAGGCCCTAAACCCTCAGCAGGTATCGGTCAGAATTTATGCGCGTGCAGCACCTCCATCACATCACAGACATAGCTAATACCTGAATAGTCTTCAAAAAACTGCTTGGCGACCTCATCCGAAATCTGCACAGCCATCTCTCGACTGGGAGTCAGCACCTCGAACTTAACATTTGTGTAAATATCGCCAACGGCAGGTTGTCCCGACGAACGCACGCCACGACTGCCTTTCCCGCCAGCCGCCACCACCGTATAACCGGTCGCACCAGCTTCATCAATAATCTTGGCGACCTTTTTCAATAGCACCTTTTCCGTGACAATAACGAGCTTGCTGGCTTTTTGGGTCATGTGAGTTACCTCTTGATGTGTTTTATGAAAAAACTCAAGGCAAGAATCTATGGTTTTGCCTTGAACCATATCCTTAAGATTATGACAAAGATCGGTAAACCCACGACATTCAACGGCAAAAGATTCACTCAGATTAGTGGAATCATTCCATAAAAAACACTTATATCTTGAGCGGTCGGCACTCCGATCGACTTCCACCGATTTCCACCGAGAGGGGAAAAGTCACGACCCAAAAGAAATACTTATCATTCAAATTTGAGATTGCGTTTCAAATTCAACGCCAGGCTTGCAACAAATCGCAGGTTTCAGGATAGACTTAAGTGCATAAAGATTTAGATCTTGATAGACCAAGGTGTATGGAAGGCACGCACAACTGCGATCGCCATCCAGCCCGTCCCAAAGAGTCACGCTCTTTGGACTCCCTAGTGATAGGTTCCTTCGTTGTACCTGCACTGTCGGAGTGAAGCACTTCACTCCCAACGTTTTCAAAACTCATGTATTCACACTAATTGCTCCTCATTGGAGGAGGCTGAAGGAGGTATTCTTGGATTTTCTAAGCGATTTCTTGACAAAATTTGGGTCACAGCTACAGTCCCCAACCCTTGGCTTCCTACTCGGTGGTATCGTCGTTGCCGCCCTCGGTAGCCGATTGGCAATTCCCGACGCGATCTATAAGTTCATCGTCTTCATGCTGCTGATTAAAGTTGGCTTGAAGGGCGGTATTGCAATCCGCGAGTCCAATCTGCAAGAGATGCTGTTGCCCGCGCTGTTCGCGGCGGCAATCGGGATTCTCATTGTGTTCATCGCACGTTACACATTAGCCAATCTGCCGGGTGTTAGAACGACGGATGCCCTAGCGACCGGAGGCTTGTTCGGTGCTGTGAGTGGCTCTACCCTCGCCGCTGGCATCACGGTACTCGAAGGACAAGGTGTTGACTATGAAGCCTGGGCCGGTGCGCTCTATCCCTTCATGGATATCCCCGCACTCGTGACGGCGATCGTCTTGGCCAGCATCTACACCAGCAAGAAAAAGCGCGAAAAGGACAGCAAAGAGGCCGGATATCCGAGTACCGCTAGTGAGTATCGCGCCCAGCAAGGCCAAGGGGTCAAGATTTGGCCCATCGTGCAAGAAAGCCTCCAAGGTTCTGCCCTATCGGCACTGTTACTCGGTCTTGCTCTCGGTTTGTTAACCCGCCCGGAAAGTGTTGTTGAAAGCTTCTACGATCCCCTCTTCCGTGGATTGCTTTCCATCTTGATGTTGGTCATGGGGATGGAAGCCTGGTCACGGATTAACGAGCTGCGTAAGGTTGCTCAATGGTACGCTCTGTATGCTGCGATCGCGCCTCTGCTCCATGGCTTTATTGGTTTTGGTCTCGGCATGGTTGCCCACTACACCACGGGCTTCAGTCCTGGCGGCGTTGCCATCCTGGCTGTCATTGCTGCCTCTAGTTCAGACATCTCCGGGCCGCCCACATTACGCGCTGGTATCCCGTCTGCTAACCCCTCCGCCTACATCGGTGCATCTACAGCCGTCGGTACACCCGTTGCGATCGCCATCGGAATTCCCCTCTACGTCGGACTGGCTCAAGCACTCATGGGTGCGGGTTAATCCCAGACAGATTGCGGTCTGCCGGCGCGTTCCTAGCCCGGCGGCTCTGTCTCAGGGGATGTCTCTCCTCCACTTAACCTATCAGTCGGGGATAATGATTGTTGATTCAGTATTAACGTCTTACGGACATGAAAAATGTTGACATCCTCCCCAGCCGAAAGGCGTGGGGATTCCCAGTCTAGCGAGCCAAAT
>CAZCWE010000299.1:0-5665 GCA_964502285.1 uncultured Spirulina sp.
CAATAAACAGGACAATCTCGCCTGTGGCCCGCCGTACCCCGTAGTTTCGCGCTCCGGGTAAACTCGCCCAATGCACGCGCAACCATTGAATTCTTTCAGCGGCAGCTTGCTGGGTGAGGTATTGCTCAACGGCGGGGGTGTGGTGGGCGGTTTGGTCAACGACGATGATTTCCACGTCGCCCGGATAGTCTTGCTGAAGGACATCCTCAATGGAGTCTTTAAGGGGGTCTTCGCGCCCGTAGGTGGGGATGATTACGGAAATAGAGGGGAATGTCACGGTGATTTGCTCCACGGTGCAGAGGGTATCAAGGGTTACTCCAGGCTAAACCAGGGACGAAGCCGAATCATCGGAGCGAATTTGATTATTTCACGATGGGGCCGTGGCTTGGGCGGTGTGGGAGATGGTGGCGAGGAATTGCGCGATCGCCGCTTGATAGGCCGCGCCGCCAATTTCCGGGACATGGTTATGATCGCCTTCGGGGAGGAAATACAAGCCTTTTTGAGGGGTGGTGGCTCTGTCGTAGAGGGCTTGGCTCATCCAAGCCGGGACGCGGCGATCGCGCTCACCATGGACGAAGAAAATCGGCATTTGTAGGGACGGCAGTAACGCCATTGAATCAAAGGATTGACGCAAAATCCAGTCAATGGGCAGGACTTTGGCAAAGCCGTCATACTCGGCCATGTCGCGAATGTTGGTGAAGGAGCCTTGAATGATTAAGGCGGCAAGGTGAGGATTGTGGCTGGCGAGATGAATCGCGATCGCGCCCCCCAAGGAATGCCCAAAGACAATAATCTGCTCTGGACTAAAGCCCTGCTGCGATCGCAGATAATCTAACCCCGCCTGTGCATCGCCATACACCTGGGTTTCCGTGGGAAAGGGGCCGACACTCTTGCCATAGCCTTGGTAGTCGATCAGCAGCACACTGTAGCCCAACCGATAAAACACCTGGGCCTGGGGTAAATTTGCGCCAATATTAAAACCATTGCCATGGAGCAACAACACCGCCTGAGTCGCCCCCTCGACGGGAATCCACCAGCCGTTTAATTGCGCCCCGCCGTCAGCCTCCACCGGAATCCACACCTCTTCGTAGGGCATGTCGTACTGATCCGGGGTGTATTTAATCCGGCGCGAGGGTAGGAAGGTGAGGCGGGTTTGCCATTGTCGCAATGCCAAACACAGGAGTAGGTAAACGCCAAGAATGGTGCTAAATCCGAGGGCAACAGTCATGAGCATGGAGGGAATAGGGATCGTGTGATTGTATTGTGCCGGATCAATGCATCAGCAGCAGTCTAGACTGTGGCGATCGCAATTGCAGCACAGTCTCCTATCAGGGACTACCGTAGAGGGGTTTCACCCCCCCATCCTCTTACCCTAATGGATGAACCCGATTCTAGGGCCCCGGCCGGTGGAGAATTTTACGAAGTGGTGCAAGGCGATCGCGCCTAGATTACGGCTGATGTCGATGGGTTGAGGGGATAAACGGAGCAGGTTCAGAAACGGCGATCGCGCCCCGGTGACGGGTGAAGCGGACTCGTGAAATTGACTACAATAATGAAAAGAATTGCCCGACTCGGATGTGACAATGTGTGAAGTGTCCACAGAAATTGGAACCTAGCCGCGATCGTCACGGTCACCTGACTTGGGGCATTGTGTCTTCGGGATTGCCTAGGCAGGATGTGTCGGCGATCGCATGGGTTCGGTCTACGTTTGAGGGGGATACGAGTTGGCACGATGAGTATAGAGTGTGTGCAGGGACGATATCAGATTGTTGAGAGGGTGGCGGCAGATCACCAGAGCCAGATCTTCCGGGTGAACGACCTCCACCACGAGACAGAGGAGCCGCTGTGGTTGCATCGAGTGAACGGCACAGAGGCGATCGCCCTGTCGCTCTCGCCACAGGTTCAACAAACCCAAACGATCCTCCTCGAATTACAGCGGTGTGCAGCCCTGCAACCCTTAGAGCGCGTTTTTGCCGAAGCGGGCGACCTCTGCTGGGTGTATCGCGGCGCGGGATATAGCCTGAATCAGTCCCTGCACGATGGGCAACAGATGGCGGAACAGGACGCGGTGCAACTGCTGCGCGACAGTTTGCCGACGCTGACCACGCTCCACGATCGCGGCATCATCCACGGCAATCTTCAGCCCCACAGTTTTTTCTTCAGTGCCGAGGCGGGGTGCTGGTGTCTGACTCATTTCGGTGCAACCTATGCCCCGGAACTCATCCCCGCCGGCCAAGCAGCGATCGCGGCTTCTGGCTATTTACCCACGGATGCGAGCGTGCCGCCGACCGTGGGGGGCGATCTGTACTGTTTGGGCGTGACGATTCTCCATGCCCTGACCGGGGTTGAACCGGCTAATCTCACCCAAGATTGGCGCAAAATGACCCCCGTGAGCGATCGCCTCGCCCACCTGATCAACCTAATCATCACTCAATATTTTTCCTCCGCCGCTGAACTCCATGACTGGCTCGACATGGCCGCTTCCGACACCGCCCCCTCTGCTGTGGCAGGTTCTGGCCAACGCCATGATGAGTCAGACCCAGACCCCGACGACATCCCCGATCAAAACTTGGCCATCATTACCAATGCAAAGTTAGACAGCGAGGTTGAGCCTTCCCGGGCCGACACGGGGTGGGATGCTGGGACGGCCAATAGTCCGCCGCTGTTCAGCACTCAACCGGAGGCATCGACTCAAACCACGCTGTATTTAGCCCATCGGTATCGGGTGGTGCGTCCCCTCAGTCGGGGGGGATTTGGGGAAACCTACATTGCCATTGATGAGCAATTCCCCGGCCACCCCACTTGCATTGTGAAAAAGCTCAAACTCAAAGAGCACACGGATAAAACCTACAAAATTGCGAAACACCTGTTTAAACGGGAAGCGGATGTGCTGAGTCGGTTGGGGCAACATTCTCAGATTCCGCAACTCTTGGCACACTTTGAAGAAGATCAAGAGTTCTATCTCGTCGAAGAGTTTATTGACGGCCATGATCTGGAAACGGAATTGCCCCCAGGCAAGAAACTCCCCGAAGCGGCGGTGCGGCAGCTTGTGTATGAAATGCTAGAGGTGCTGAGCGTGATCCACGCCCAGGGAATTATTCACCGGGATTTGAAACCGGCTAATATTCGGCGGCGGGTGAGCGATCGCAAACTCGTTTTAATCGACTTTGGGGCGGTGAAGCAACTCAGCAAACAAACTTCTCTCGACGGCAAAACCAAAGTCACCGTGGCCATTGGCACTACCGGATACGCCCCCAGCGAGCAAACCCAAGGCCGCCCGAAGTTGAGCAGTGATATCTACGCCGTGGGGATGATCGCGCTCCAAGCCTTAACGGGCATCGACCCGGAACATCTTCCCGATGATCCGAAAAGCGGCGAATTGCAATGGCATCATTTGGTGAAGCTCACGCCGGGTTTCAAGGCGTTTTTGGATCGGATGGTTTGTTATGACTTCCGGCAGCGTTTTGAGTCGGCGATTCCGGCGTTGTCGGCGTTTAAGCATCTCGACCTCACCGCCACAACCCTGCGCGATCGCACCCCCACCGATGCTCACCCTCAACGCCGTCGCTTCACGCTGTCTCGCCGCACCGTGACCCGGATCGTGGGTGGGGTGGGGGTGTTGGGGGTGGCGGGGATCGCGGTGGTGTTGGCGCGATCGCTGGGCCTGTTTCAACCGTCGTTAACGCAAATTAGTGCGACGGTGCAGGCGAGTACCGTTGTGGTGCAACATCCGGACAGTGAGACAGCGTTAGTGGGTGTGGTGGTGGAAGGCGAACCCTATGCCTGCACGATTTTGACCACCCAAGCCGCGATCGCCGCAGGGGAAGGTGTCACCATCTCCCTACGCCAATCCACCCCGCAACCCGTGGATATTGTCGAAGTCTTGCCCAAAAGTGCCATGGTGTTGCTGAAAGTGAAACAAAATAATCCCCAATGCTCCTATCCTGAGTTGGCCTTGGGCAATCCCGATGACCTGCGCTCGGAGGATCTTGTGTATCTCCAAGCCACCACGGCGGACACAATTCGCGAGTTTATGACCGCTCCCCTGGAGACCGTACCGATCACGAATGTGCGGTATTCGTCCTTACCGGGGATCTATCTGTTGGGGTACGAGCCGCCGGTGGAGAGTTTGCCCGGTAGTCCGGTGGTGAATCGCCAAGGCAAATTATTGGGGGTGCATCAGGGTCAGATTGCCGAAGCGACCCTAGAGATGGATCGCGAATGGGCGATTCCTGTTGCTCTGTATCGGGACTATCTCGACACTCGTAGCGAGTTGGACAATGCCACGGCCCAAACTTGGCTGGAGCGGGGCAACCAGTTTTTTGAGTTGCAGCAATACGAAGAAGCCCTCGCCGCCTACGATGAGACGATTGTCCTAGAGCCGGATCGCCCGGAGCCTTGGTATGGGTTAGGCAGTGCGCTTTATAATTTGGAGCGGTATGAGGAGGCGATCGCCGCCTACAATCAAGTCCTCGCCATGCGGGATGACAATACCCTCGCGTGGTACAGCAAGGGAAACGCACTGTTTCAACTGCAACAATACGAAGAGGCGATCGCTGCCTATGAAGGTGCGCTCAAAACCAAGGAAGATTATTATCCGGCGATCAATAATCTGGGCTTGGCGCAACAGGCTTTGGAGCGTTATGCCCAAGCGATCGCAACCTTTGAGCGGGTAATTAATTTGCGTCCCGAATATCATCCCGCCCATAACAACCTCGGCACGACCTTCCAACAACAGGGAGACTACGCCAAAGCGATCACTGCCTACGACCAAGCGATCCGCATCCGACCCAATTACGCTTCGGCTTGGTACAACCGAGCCACGGCTTACGCCCGCAGCAATCAACCCGATCGCGCCATTGAAAACCTGACACGGGCGATCGAACTGCAAGCCAGTTTTGCAGAAGAGGCCAAAACCAATCCCGATTTTGACAGTTTCCGGGGGCGCGACCAGTTTCCCGCCCTAGCGCGGGAGTAGCCCGGTGGCGCGAAATTGAGGGGAGAACGCGATTACGAGAGGGCGGGTTCCCAGGTTTCAGCGCGGGTGAGGCGGATTTGCGCGATCGCAAAAATCATCGGAATAATCCGCCCGTAATTGGTGGCGATCGCCCGCCAACCGAGATCCGCTAAAAAGGTGGCCCACAGAATCGGCCCCAGGGCGGCGAAGATCGTCCGGGCTGCACCATGGCGGGCAGCAGTGGCGGCCATACCTCGGCGGGCCGTTTGGAGGGCGATCTGGTGTTGGAGTTGACCGGCAGCGATCGCGCCGCCTCGGCGGAGGATGGCTTGGGTGGCTTGGTACTGGGCAAAATGGAGGGTAAATTGGCGGGCAATATGATTCAACACCAGAGAACGCGCCACGGCACTAATCGCCACCACGCCGCCGCCTTTGAGGAGGAACTGCATCGGATTGTGTTGCAGTTGGGCCGGGAGGGGTTCGGAAAAGTCGGTGCGGGTCAGCGATCGCTGAATTTTCACCGTTAGGGAGTTTTGTTCTGCTGCCGGGAGCTTCTGCCAGGCTTGGCCCATCAGGTGCAGGAAAATTTCCGCCTCTAGATCCAAGGTCGTCATGGCCGCTGTGGGGGGAATTTTTAAATAGCGGCAGACCTGCATCAGGACTTGGTGATAACTGATCGCGTGGCTGCGACCCCGGAGCACCGTCATG
>CAZCWE010000300.1:0-1232 GCA_964502285.1 uncultured Spirulina sp.
CGCCTCGCGCTGCTGCTCGATCAGCCGGAAGGCGTGCAGGCGTTTGCCCAGGTGCCAGTCGGCGGTGTGGAGGAACGTGGGCACGATGGGGCGAGGGTACCTCAGGGCCGAACGGGGTCGGTATCGGCTCGGGGGTGCAGCCCAGGGGCAGCGCTCAGCGGTGTCGATCCCACCCGATGGGAGGTCCGGTAGAAGGCATCTGGAGGTCTCCGTGGCCCTCGACGTCGAGTCCCGCGAGGCGCACGAGCTCGCCAAGCAGCTGTCCGAGATGACCGGCCAGTCCATGACGCCGTCGGTCGTGGAGGCGCTGCGCGAGGCGGTGGCGCGCCGTGCGCCGCGCGCTCTTCTGGCCCCGTTCGACGCAGACCAGGCCGAACGCGCGCACGCCGGCTTCGCGCGCACGGACGTTGGCGTCGGCGTAGCGGCTGCCCGAGCACCCCGACCCTGGGCCCTACGCCGTCGCCACCCCGAACAGCGCCCCGACGCAGATGCCGCCGTGACGGAAACCCCGACGCAATCCGTGTGGGTGGCCAGTGCGGACTGTACGCCAGTTTTAATTGGCGATCGCATCACGGGCCGCACCGCCGCGATTCATTCTGGGTGGCGCGGCACAGCCCTGGGCATTGTGCCGGAGACGGTGGCGCAGATGGTGGCCATGGGGAGTCAATTGGCAGATTTACGGTTTGCCTTGGGGCCGGCGATCGCGGGGGAAGTCTACCAAGTCACGACCCATGTGGGGGCAGAGGTGGCCGCCAGTTTAAACCGCTGCGACGGCTTGGCCCCGGATGATGCGATCGCCCTCCTCCTCGCAGAACCCGAACCCGCCCTGCTCCCCGACCCCCAAGCGGGCCGCGTCCGCCTTGATGTACGCCAAATCATCCGCCGTCAGTTAATCGATCTCGATATTCCGGCCGAGCATGCCGCGATCGCCCCCTGTTGCACCTATCAACAGCCCGATCTCTTTTTTTCCTATCGCCGCACCCGCGAAAAACAGGTGCAATGGTCAGGCATTGTGAGCACCGCCCCATGAGCTGCGATCGCCCGTTAACCCCCCGTCATCCCCTCGCCTTCCCCGTCACGATGTGGGGCTTCAGTCGCCTCTGGGTCTTGCTCGGACTATTAGGCATTGCGCCCCTCCTCCAGGCCCCGCCCGGCGGCGAACAAGCCCTATTCCACTGGTCAGCCTTCACCGCTTGGGATGGTGGTCACTACCAAAGCATTGCAACTACGGG
>CAZCWE010000300.1:1242-5657 GCA_964502285.1 uncultured Spirulina sp.
AGTATGTAGCCGATGGCCAAGGGTACAATGTGGCGTTTTTTCCGATGTTGCCCCTGTTGATTCGGGGCTTGATGGCGTTGGGTCTTCCCTTCGAGGTGGCGGGCGTGGTGATTACCAACGGAGCTTTTTTAATCAGCGTGATCCTGCTCTACCGTTGGCTCCAGAGACGCAAGGGAGAGGCGATCGCTCGCTGGGCGGTGTTGTTTCTCGTCTGGTGTCCCTTCTCCCTCTTCAGCACAGTCGTCTACACCGAGTCCGTCTTTCTCGCCTTCAGCCTCGCCACCCTCATCGCCTTCGATCGCCGCGATCACGCCCAAACCGCCCTCTGGGGAGCCTGCACCACCGCCACCCGTCTCCCCGGCCTCGCCCTCATTCCCGCCCTGTTGATCATCGCTTGGGGTCAACGGCGCAATCTGGGGGCCTACCTCGCCGCCCTCTGTACCGGATTGGGGACGGGCTTGTATAGCCTGTTTTGTTGGTTCAAGTTTGGTGATCCCCTAGTGTTTCTCGCCGTTCAGAAAGCGTGGAATGTACCGGATCAGTTCTATGGGCAGGGATGGCTGATTATGTTGGGTGAGGTGTTCCTCGGCCCGGTGAATATGGGAGTGGTGGGGGTTATTGATCTCCTCTATCCTGTGATGGTATTGGTGTTGATCGGGTTAGCGATTGGGGTGGCGCGATCGCAATTTCGGGGGCGAGTCTATCTAGGCGGGGCACTGTTCGTGGTAGCTTGGCTCATGGCCGGTGATCCCTTGTTAAACCTTTGCATGGTGTTCGGTGGCCTGGCGCTGCTCTGGCACTATCGAGCCGAAATTCCTGCGATCGCCCTCCTCTACGGCCTGTTCAGCTTTCTCGGCTTGCTCAGTCATGGCCGCACTGCATCTATCGAACGCTATACCTACGGCATCATTACCGTGGCGATCGCCGCTGGCATTTGGCTCCACCATCACCCCAAACTCGCCCGCTTCGTCCTCAGCTTCTCCGGCCTGATACTCCTGCTCTATTCCATCCGTTTTGCCCAATCGTTATGGATTGCCTGAGTTAAATGACTGTGGGCACAGCTAGAGCCGTTAGAATAAGAGCACAATCTTGAGTCATCACGGTACTCACTTCAGGCGAAAGTTTAGTCGAATTGATCGGATAGTCTATCTTAAATCAATCACTATAATGTCTAAAAGATCGCATTGGAGTATTGATAAAACAATTATTGTATGAGTGGTGAACAAGGACTACCGACCTATCCAATCGATGTATGGGATAAGTCAGAGCAGAGAGTAAAAGCCATTGTTGGCCCTGTTGATTTAGAAAACGACCCCTTAAATGCACAAGGTTGGTCGTTTGATTGGACTACTGTTTGTCAGGAATGTGATTGGGACTGTGAAGCACTGATTAAAGTCCAATACCAGCAACAGATTCAAGGTCTCATGAGACTAGCAATTTATCCCTATGGTAGTTCTGATCAACCCGATGCTCAATTTTGTGAGGTGCGACTACTAGAAGCGTGTCGTGCGGGTCAACGTCTTGTCATCCCTGTAGGAAAATGGCTCATTTGGTATGCGTGTAAAATTAGTTTCGAGTACTGCACAGGAACATTTCCGCAAAATCCTCCCTTTGGACTTCCATCACAGACGTATGTTTATCTTGAAGCATTGCAATCTGCATACGCTTATTACACAGATAAGATTGGAATGGAACGGCTAGAAATTTCAACACCAATATTGGAGGAAAAAATATATGCTTTCCGGTTTACGAAAGAACAAGCAGAAAACTTCTGTGAAACCCTCGAACAAGCATTTAGTTGATCACGATCACCCACAAAACAAACGTTTCAAAAATCAGAAAAGAAAATCTGATCAAGAAAATTTTTTAGATGATGTTCGCGCTGGTGTTGTGTCTAAACATTCATGCCAAGAAAGATATCAAGAGATAGTATCACGTCGTTATCAGATCCAAAAAAGTACGAGTAATCAGTCCTCAACAGATAACAAATCAATCATACTAAATCTGTTTAAAGTACCGTTCCAATTCATGCAATCTCTTGCACATTGGACGACAAAACACTAATGTGAAAATTCATAAATCTATATTTTTAGATTGATTATTTATTGTTCTCGTGACGCGATCGCAGCCTTCTTCCGCACCTCATCCCCTCAAACCCCCGCTCAAATGGGCCGGGGGCAAACGTTGGCTGATTTCCCACTTGCTCCCCCATTGGCAGTCTCAGAGCGATCGCCGCCTCGTTGAACCCTTTTGCGGTGGCTTGGCCGTTGCCTTGGGTCTTCATCCCCAAACCGCACTCCTCAACGATATCAATCCCCACGCGATCAACTTCTATCGCCAGTTACAAAACGGGTTAGTGATTCACAACCCGATGCAAAATGACTCTGATTTTTATTACCAGCGACGCACCGAATTCAATCACCTGATTCAGTCCCAAAACGCCCAAACCCCCCGCGCCGCCGAACTCTTTTATTACCTAAACCGTACCGGCTATAACGGTCTCTGTCGCTTCAACCAAAAAGGCGGATTTAATGTTCCCTTCGGACGCTACAAAACGATTAACTATACCCAAGATTTTCAACCCTACAAACCCAAACTAGCCCCGTGGATTTTTACCAATACCGATTTTGCTGAAATTGCCGTCAAACCGGATGATTTCATTTACGCTGATCCCCCCTACGATGTGCCCTTTCGTCAATATTCTCAAGGGGGCTTCACCTGGGAGGATCAAGTGCGCCTTGCAACGTGGCTTGCTCAACATCCCGGCCCGGTCATTGTGTCCAATCAGGCGACCGATCGCATCCTCGAACTCTACCAATCCTTGGGGTTTACCTACGACTGTTTGGCTGCACCCCGCCGTATTAATTGCACGGGCGATCGCACCCCCGCCCAAGAAATGCTCGCCTTCAAAAACATCCAACCCCTCCGCAGTTAACCCGTCATGACTCGCAACACCAAAACCGGCCAAGTCCTCGAATCCATGGTGCTCCCATCCCTCGCTTTAGGGGGCTACAGCTACGAAACTCAGGTTAATATTGGTCATCGTCCGGGGGGTGGCAAACATTATGTGGATGTGGTGGCGGCGAAGGATGATGCGATCATTTTGATTTCTTTAAAGTGGCAGCAGGTCAACGGCACAGCAGAGCAAAAAGTGCCCTTTGAGGTGATTTGTTTAATGGCCGCGATGCAACATGATCCCACCTTTAGCCGTGCCTATTTAGTCCTTGGGGGAGCCGGATGGAAACTCCGGAATTGGTATCTTGGGGGTGACTTAAAACAGTACCTCAACTATGACGCTTGGGTCACGATTCATGCTCTAGAAACGTTTATCGGACAAGCCAATTCGGGCCGACTTTGAATTTAAGGGTTTAGAAAAAACTCGTCAAATTTCACCACAGGATTTGTGGCGTTAGTGGTGTCGAATCGGTAGCTGCTGATCGAGCCGTTGGATGTGTCGAGAATGCTGAAGGCGGTGATGGTGTTGCTGGCGAGGTAGGGGAGGGGTTGCTGGGTTTCTGGGTCGAGGAGGGGATCAAGGGTGGGGATGATGGGGGCGAGGCCGTTGGGGTCGCCGTGGGGAGCGTAGGTTTCGGTGTAATCGGGGGGTGTGTCGCGTTGTTGGCCACCGGAGAGATACGCCCCGTAGGTGTTGCCGACGTTAGACGATTCGAGGAAATGGACACCGGCCTCGTTTTGAAAGCGATTCCAGAGATGGGAATGGCCGTAAAACACGAGGTCTACGCCTGCTGCATTCCAGAGGGGTTCGAGGTATTGGTGGATGTAGTCTTGGTCGAGGGGATATTCATAGCGCACAGCGGCGATCGCACCCCCTGCCTCCCGTTCAATCACCGGCTGCGGATCGGTAAAGGCCGGAACCACGTTATCACCGAGACTGTGGGGCGGGTGGTGCAACATCACGATTTTGTATTTTGCCCCTTGGAAGGCGGGGGAATTGAGTTCTGCTTGCAGCCATTGGTATTGCTCACTGTCGGGGGTGATCGGTTCAAAAATATGCTGGCCGTAGCTCCATTGGCTGGGGTCGGGGGCGGTGGTGCTCGGTTCGCGGTAGCGGCTGACGGGGCCATCGTCTACCGTGGGTCGCCGCCAAATATGGGTGACGTAGAGACTGACCAGGCGAATATCCCCGAAGCTGACCGCGTAGTATTTGCGATCGCCGGGACTGGTTGACGGCAGGGTGAACAGGGTTTCGTAGGTGTCGCTGTTGTAGCTGTGGGCTTTGAGCCAGGCGGTTTGTACGTGGGGGTCGAGGGCGGCTTCGGTGGGGGGCAGGGGGGCAAATTGGGCGGCTTGGGCACGGGGGAAGGGGTCGTTATATTGGTCGTTGAGCGATCGCACCATGGAAAACCGCCCCATCACTTCGTGATTGCCCAGGGCGGGAAACAGGGGCGCGGTTT
>CAZCWE010000301.1:0-1428 GCA_964502285.1 uncultured Spirulina sp.
CAAAACGCTAACCTCCAGTGGGCAGACCTACGCGGCGCAAAACTCAACGGCGCAGATCTAACCGGCGCGAATCTGCGATCGGCTCGCCTCAACCCCAACCCGACCCCCGAAACCCTGCAACTCCCCCTGATCATTGATGGGATTAATCTAGACCTGATTGATCCTGAATTGCTGCAAAAAAATCGTTTTGATGATGAAACCTGGGATGGCGAGATCAGCCCCGACGCACAAGCCGCCTACGATGCTCTCCAACTCAGACTCGATCCCAACGCGATCGAACGACCCGGCAACGCTGCCGAACTGGCCGAATTTAATCGCCTCCGCAGTGAAGCCCTCCGATTGCGCGGCATTGCCACCCAGTTAAACGGCGCGATCCTCACCGATGCCAACCTCAACAACGCCAACCTGGACGGCGCAAAACTGGTCGGAGCAACCCTGTTGCGCACAAATTTATCCAGCGCAACCCTGTTGCGGGGCAATGTCTTCGGCGCGGATTTAACCGAGGCGAATCTGGCACTGCTCCAAGCTCTGGGGGCAACATTTGAGCGGGCAACGTTGCGCAGGGCTGACTTGCGGGCGGCAAATTTTACCCGCGCTAATTTTGAAGAGGCTGATTTTGTGGGGGCGACGGCGGATAGTGCCACTTTCACGCGGGCAAATTTAAGGGGTGCGATCGCCCGCGACAGCACCTTCACCGGCGCAACCTTCATTGATGCAACCCTAGAAAATTCCGATTGGCGGAGTGCTGGTTTGGGTCAAATTAAAGCCCAGGGCAGCGATTGGCAAGGGGCGGATTTGCGCCGCGCCCATCTGAATATGAGCAACTTAACCGGGGCAAATTTCAGCAATACCGATTTGCGCCGCGCCAAGGTGGAAACGGTGATTTTTAACAATGCGACGCTGATCGGCGTGAACGCAGAAACCAGTTATTTCTACGGATCACTCTTGAACCGGAGCGACTTGAGCGGCGCAAATTTCCGCCAAGCGGTGTTACGCGAAACGGGCATCACCAACGCGGTGCTGATCGGGGCAACCTTAGCCGAAGCCGATTTACGATCCGCTGATTTAACCGGAACCAACTGCACCTACAGCGACTTTCGCGGCGCGAACCTGGTGGGCTCGACCTTGACGGCGACCGAATTTGACGCGGCCAATCTCCAAGGCGCCGATTTAACCGGGGCAACCACGGCGGAGATGAGCACAACCGACGCGATTCTCAACGATATCGTCGGGTTTAAAATCCCCCCCGGCTTGGCGGAAACGGAACCCCGCCCCGGTTTAGAGTTTCCCCGCCCAAAAGCGATCGCACCCTAAGCCAGCTAAATCGCCATCGCTCGGTGCTGGGCCGCCGCTTTAATCCAAGCCGTGTATTGGGCATCGCCACCGGGAAACGCCACATTTAAGCGCAAGGGATCGGCGTGATCCTCT
>CAZCWE010000301.1:1438-5638 GCA_964502285.1 uncultured Spirulina sp.
TCGCGGCTTCCAGCTCCCCTGAAGGGTTTGAGAATCTCTTGAAAGTTTGACGTATACAAGAGCCAGGGCAGTTAGGACATTCAGGAACTCTGGAACAAGGGGCTTAAAGCCCCTTGCCTGTCCTAACGAATTTGTTCACTGCTATACCTTACCGGGTGCGGTGTTTCGCTGCCGCTTTAATACAGGCCGTGTATTGCTTGTAGCCACCGGGAAACGCCACATTTAAGCGCAAGGGATCGGCGTGATCCTCTGGATCACCGGGGCCCTCTGCCACTTGCTCAACCCCATCGATAGTTGCCAGCTTCAGGGACTTGCGGTTTTTGACTTCGCCGCGAGAACTATCCACATAGACCGTGAGATGGGGTTGGCCGGTGGCTTGGCCAAGATTGTGGATCAGTTGCAAGAAGTTGCGATCGCTGCCCCCCCGCTGCACCCCATTCGGCGTGACTCGACTGGTGACCGTATCCCCCACGCCCACCAGTAACGGCATCTTGTCCAGGTCAAAATGATCCAAAACCAACCGTTGCAACTCTGGCAACGATGCCGAAGCTTGGCGCACATTGAACTCCGGCCCGAGGGGATAATGGCCAAAATGTTGGTGATAGTAGCGATTCAGCAACGCCACGACCCCGGCTTCTTTGATGCCGCCGCGCACCATAAATTGAAAATCCGTCGTCCCGGAATCCGTGGGGGTAGCGGGGCGCAAGATATCGTTGCCGGCATCATCTTGACCCAGATTCGGGGCGTAATGGACAAAAAAGGAATCCTGCAAACCGTTAGCCTGGGAATCATTCAGCAATTCTTCCATCAAGCGATGCATCGCCCCTTGCAGTTCCGGATAGTAATCGCCCGTAATTTCGTAGGCCAGATTCAAATTCACCGTGGGGGATGCCACATTATCCAACACCGAAGCCGCCACCAAAGGCTCCACCCGCGTCACACCCAAGCGGGGCAACACCACGCGCAAGCGTTGCTCCATCGCCGTGATCACCCCTTTCAAAAAAGCTAACTCAGACTCACTCACCCCCGGATGACTCACCGCGCCTAAACGGTCTTGCCACTGTACGCCCCCTGCGGCCAAGCCGGGGAGATAATGCCCCGCTGCGTTGCCTGGCTGGTCATCCCCAAAAGCCCGTTCCACAATCCTATTCACACCGCGTTTGCCAATATGCTCCCCATTGGTCAACACATAAAAATGTCCGTCAAATGCTTCTGTGGCGGTGATGTAGTCAGGATCAATTTGACGATTGAGGGGATCTTTCACCAGGGGCATACAGACGCCATCGAGATCTTGAATAATCAACAGATTTTGGGTGGTGCTGAGGACAGATTGGAAGCGGTCATGATCGAGGGAATAGGCCGCCTGGGCCAGGGGGGCAGAATCCATAAGCAGTGCAAATTTTAATGGTCAACGTAGTCTACCCTACCGCATTGCCTGACCATGAAAATCGCCCATCGGGAAGATGGGCGAGGTCAGGGGGTTCTGTCGCAGGATACAGATCCAGGCGAGGCAACCTAGGTGCTGAGTTGGGCGGTGCGGACGGTGATGGTCAGGGTTTCGGTGCCGCGACGAACTTTGAAGCGGAGCCGCGCATTGATGCCGCTTTTCTCAACAATGGTTTGGACTTCTAGGCCTTGGGTGACGCGCTGGCCGTCGATTTCGACGATCACATCCCCACGGCGCAGGCCCGCTTCAGCAGCAGGAGCGTTGGGCATGACGCGCTGCACCAACACGCCATCCACTTCCGGCAAGGTGAAGGAGGAGTTGGGATCGGCGTTGCTGCGTTGGGCTTGGGCGGCGGTGATGTCGGACATTTCAATGCCCACGTAGGGGTGAGGTACGTCGCGCCCAGAGGCGAGAATGTCTTTGAGTTCTTTGGCTTTGTTGATCGGGATCGCAAAGCCGATGCCCATGGCGTTGGCGCGGATGGCGGTGTTAATGCCGATTACTTCGCCGTTGCCGTTGAGGAGGGGGCCGCCGGAGTTGCCGGGGTTGATCGCGGCATCGGTTTGGAGGAAGTTGAGGCGTTTATCGGGGATGCCCACTTGGGAGGAGGGGCGATCGAGGGTGCTGATGATGCCGAGGGTGACGGTGTTGCTGAGACCGCCGGGACTGCCGACGGCGATCGCCCAATCTCCCACTTCCAACACATCGGAATTCCCCAGGGGGGCAACGGGGAGATCACTAACGCGATCGCTAATCTTCACCACCGCCAAATCCGTCACCGGATCAGTCCCCAACACCGACGCTTCAAACTCGCGCCCATCTTGGAGGGTCACATTCACTTCTTCGGCTTCACTGACCACATGGGCATTGGTGAGAATCACCCCAGAACGGTCAATAATGAAGCCCGATCCCTGACCTTCGATCCGCCGTTCCTGGGGCATTTGTTGAAAAAATTGATCCCCGAAAAATTCCCGAAAGAAGGGGTCTTGCATCATCGGCGGCAGGCGATTTTCCACCGTGCGGGCAATGTTGATCTGCACCACGGCGGGGCCGGTGCGGGCGATCGCCGAAGTCACAAAGCTGCGCCGCCCCGTGGACGGTGCTGAGGTGTCCTGAGCCAGCAGGGTTGTGGGGGCAGGGGCAGGAGCCGCCTCAGGGGCAGGGTCGGCATTAGAAGCCGACACCCGCACCGTCCCAAAGGCCAGCAGACTGCCCACGAGCAAGGCCAATACGTGGGAGCCGAATCTCCGGATTGCTTGAGAAATACGCATCGTTTAAGTTATCACTCGCTAACAAACTGAACCCAAGGGGTACACATTCCCCTATCTTAACGTGGGGCCTCTAGCCCTTGAGTCGCGCCCAGTTAAAGCAAAGGGACAACCCGATGGCTGTCCCTTTGCGGGGGTGAATATTCAGACGGGGACAGGGTCAAACCGTTCCCTAGGCGGGGTAAACGCTCACTTTTTTCTGGGATTTACCGCGACGCTCGAAGGTCACCACACCATCGGTGAGGGCAAAAAGGGTGTCGTCTTTGCCACGTCCCACGTTTTCACCGGGGTGGATGCGGGTGCCGCGTTGACGGACGATGATGTTGCCCGCTTTGGCGGCTTGGCCGCCGTAGAGCTTGACGCCGAGGCGTTTGGCGTTTGAGTCGCGTCCGTTCCGTGTACTACCAGTACCTTTCTTATGTGCCATGGTGTTGAGATCTCCAAAGGGTGGGGGATTGGTTTGATTTTACGCTAAGGCGCAGCGTTCCGGGGTTATGCTTCAGCTTCGACCACTTCGGGGGTGACGGCTTCACCGCTGCCGGAGGCGATCGCATCCCCATTGATCGAAATCGAGTTAATCAACAAACGTGTAATTTCTTGACGGTGACCGCGTTTCTTGCGGGTTTTCTTTTTGGGGCGCATTTTGTAAACAATCACTTTCTTGCCGCGATAGTGACGCAGCACCGTGCCTTCAATGGTCGCGCCGTCCACATGGGGCTGCCCCACATGAATTTCACCGTCGTTGTTGATCAATAAAACTTTGTCAATCGAAACGCTCTCGCCTTCATCGACGTGGAGCAGTTCGATATCATAAAAACGATCCGGCTCAACCCGAAGTTGCTTGCCGCCGGTTTCGATAATGGCGTAGGTCATGGAATTTCCTTGTTAGTGTGGCCGTACAGGTCGCGTGCGATCGCGTTTCATGGTTTGAACCTGATCCGAGCAAAAATAGTAAACACGCAATTTTTAATTATACAGCAAAAATTTCGCCCCTCCTCACGAGTTCAACAGGCCACACAGAGACGCAAGATCCACATTGCCACCGCTGAGAATCACCCCCACCCGTTGACCCGGTGCGCTGACAACCCCATGGAGCAACGCCGCCGCCGCCAAAACGCCCGTCGGTTCGATCACCAGTTTTAAGCGCGTCCAGAGATACACCAGCGTGTCGAGCAGTTGCGCATCGGTGACGCTCACCATGTCGTCCACATGGGTCAAAATCAGCGGCAAGGTCAACTCGCCGAGGCTAGGTGTGCGGGCTCCGTCGGCGATCGTGTCGGGATTTTCCACGGTTTGCAGGGTTTTGCTGTGGAACGATCGCACCCCATCATCCCCGGCGGCGGGTTCCACGCCAATTACTCGACAATGGGGGAGGGTGTGCTTAGTGGCGATCGCACAGCCCGACAGCAACCCCCCCCCCCCACAGCAAACCAGCAGCAGAAGATGGCGAACAGTCTTTCTTCATCGCTGGCGCCTGTGAGTTCC
>CAZCWE010000302.1:0-5631 GCA_964502285.1 uncultured Spirulina sp.
CGATCGCTCGCGAAAAAAGTAGCCGAGGAGATAGAGGGAGCCGCAGAACACCACCCGCGACGAGTCCTCATCACAGGCGGCAGTGAGGGCCGGAAACAAATCCCCGTGGCAGTGGCAGGCGGCGAGGTCGGGGCAGACATCTAGGGCCAGGGTTTGGAGATTGGCCGGGGCGGCGGTGAGGTGGTCGGGGACGGGGACGAGGTGGAGGGTGTCGCCTGGCCGGAGCAGGGCCGTTAAGATATCGCGGTGGTCTTTGGTGGCGAGGATGCCCATCACCCAGGTGGTGGGTTGGCGGGGGGTGAGTCCGTCGAGATAGGTGCGGAGGGCTTCGGCGGCGGCGGTGTTGTGGGCTCCGTCTAAAAGAATGTCGCGCCCCTGCCAATGATCCCACTGTAACCGGCCCGGCCATTGGGCAGACCCCATACCCTGGGTGAGGGCTGCGTCGGAAATCGTCCAGCCTTGCGATCGCAACGCCTGCACTGCCGCCACCGCCAAGGCCGAATTTTGCAACTGCACATCCCCCACCAACGCCACGGGATAGTCGATCCCCTGCCATGTGGCCCAACCGGGCCGCGCCGCCCATTGGGCCGGTTCCACCCACTGGGTCGGGCAGGCTAAGGCCTCGGCCCGCGCCGCGATGACCTGATGGGCTTCGGGGGGGAACTGCCCCAAGATGGCGGGGCGGTGGGGTTTGAGAATCCCGGCCTTTTCGCGGGCAATATCGGCCAAGGTGGGGCCGAGGCGTTGCCAATGTTCGCGGGTCAAGGAGGTGATGACGCTGACGAGGGGGCGATCGCACACATTGGTCGCATCCAAACGCCCCCCCAAGCCCACCTCCATCACCGCCACATCCACCCGCTGCTCCGCAAAATAGAGCCACGCCGCCGCCGTCACCAGTTCAAACACCGTCGGCGTTTCTGCATCAGGATCGATCGCGGCAATCACCCGCTCTAGGAGGGCATCGAGATCCCCGATGGCAATCAATTCCCCCTGGCACCAAAACCGCTCCGGCCAATCCACCAAATGGGGGGAGGTGTAGCGACCCACTCGATAGCCAGCGGCGGTGAGCACAGCGGACAAATAGGCACAGACGGAGCCTTTGCCATTGGTGCCGCCGACGTGAATGATCGGCAGTTGCTGGTGAGGATCGCCTAAACGGTGGAGCAGGTGCTGGATGCGGTCAAGACCGAGATTCACCCCAAAGGTTTGATAGGGGCGGAGGCGGTCGGTGATCGGGGAGTGCAGCATGGGAAAAATATAAATTACACAAAAACTTTGGTAAACGTCGTGAAAAGACGGGGGACTCCGCTGTCGCGATTCAATAAGATGTTAGAGAACACGCCGTTAATACCGATTGAAAATTGTAATCGATTCGGTGATTGACGGGATAGGTTGGAGTGCGTTGCTCTGAATCCTTGCCCTCTCCCCTGTTGCTTTTATTGTGCTACCCGTTATGCATCACTCTCAGCCGCTGACCTGGGGTGAACTCACCCTCAATTGCGAGACACAGAGGGTCACCTATCACGGCCAATCCATCACCCTCACTCCGACGGAAAGCCGTTTGCTGGAGTTGTTTTTGCGGCAGCCGAGCCAAGTCCAGTCCTATCGAGCGATCGCAAAACATCTGTGGTCTTTGGATGACTTTGCCGCCGATGCTCCCATTGCCATGCAGCTTAAGCAACTGCACCATCGCCTCCTGCGCATTGGTGTGCCTGAGTTGATCCAGGCCGTGTATGGTGTGGGCTATCGTCTTGAGGATGTCCCTACGCCAGCGGGCAACCCCTCACCGATGCTCGAAGTGCTCTGGCGCAACCATGCCCCCCAAATTCACGATCGCCTCGCCCAACTCGAAGCCGCCAGCACCGCCCTGGCCCAAGCACAATTAACCCTGACCCAGGCCGCCGCCGCCCAGGCCCTCGCCCATAAACTAGCAGGTTCCCTAGGGGTGTTTGGCCTCCAGCAGGCCTATCAATGGGCGCAACAACTCGAACACCACTGGCAGGAGTGGCAAATCACACAACAGGTATCCCCGGACGCGATCGCTCAACTCCTGAAAAATCTGCAAACCACGGTGGGGACGCTCTCCCATACCTACGGTGGGGCAGTGGAACCGGTGGCAACCTCCCCCACGGCCGTCGCCAAGCCCCCCAACCATGGCACGGTGCTCCTCGTGGACAACAATGGCCCTTTAACCGCCCAACTCCAAGCGGAGGCGAAGCAGTGGCATTTTCAGTTATACAGTGCTCCGAATTCCCAAGCAGCGGAGGTGATGATTGAACGCCATGCACCGGATATTGTGTTGCTGGATTTAGCCTTTCCGGAAGAACCAAAGGGGGGATTCACGCTGCTGAAGTCGTTGCAAACCCGCTATCCTCGCCTGCCGATTATGGTGTTTAGTGCTGAGGATGATTTAACGGTGCGGGCGGAGGTGGCGGCCTATCCTCCGGAGGTGATGACGGCGAGCCATTCTGTGTTTTTATCGCGATCTGCTACACCTGCGGAGGTGTTTGATGCGATCGCGACTATCCTCCAACCCAAGCAGATTCCCCAATCGCAAATTCTGATTGTGGATGACGATCCCGTGATCCTCGACCATTTGCAGTATTTGTTCAGTCAATGGGGCTTCACGGCGACCCCTCTCCAGGATTCACGCTATTTTTGGAAGACCCTCGAAGCGACTAACCCGGACTTGCTGATTTTGGATCTGCAAATGCCCTATTTTGACGGTATTCAACTGTGCAAAGTGGTGCGCCAAGATCCCCACTGGCAAGGGTTGCCGATTTTATTTCTCAGTAGTGCCTGCGATCGCGACACGATCCGCCAAATTTACCAAAGCGGCGCTGATGACTACATTGCCAAACCCGTCCATGATGCAGAACTCTCGACCCGTGTTTTAAACCGCCTCGAACGGATTCAACTGCTGCGCAGTTATGACGAAACCGACTTCCTCACGGGCTTAATGAACCGTCGCTGGGCCTCCCAAGCCATTCAACGCTATTTCCGCCTCGCCCAACGCTATCAACACCCCCTGTCTGTGGTTCTGTTGAATATTGACGGCTTCCAGCAGATTAACAATCGCTATGGTCAACGCATTGGCGATCGCCTCCTGCACCAATTGGGCGAACTCCTCCAACAAAACTTTGAGCCCGAAGATGTGCTCTCTCGCTGGGGAGGTGATGAATTTATGGTGGGATTATACGGTCTGACCAAATCCCAAGCCTTGGTGAAAATGAATTATCTCCTCGCAGCGGTGCGTCAAACACCCCTGTTAGGGTTCGACAAGGTGGAAATTTATCTGACGCTGCGGGTGGGCATTGCCACCTATCCCGATGACGGGGATGATGTGCCGAGTCTATATCAAACGGCGGATTTGGCACTCTATCAGCAGCGCGTCGAGGCGTGAGACAGGAGATCAAGGGGGAAAGCGAGATCACGGCATGAAAATTCTAATTGTTGAGGATGATGCGCGGATTCACCAAGCTCTACGGGAAGCCCTAGAGGATCAGCGTTATGTGGTGGAGGTGGCCGAAGATGGGGAACTGGGCTGGGACTATCTGCTCACCGGGGCGTTTGATCTGGTGGTGTTGGATGTGATGTTGCCGAAGTTGGATGGGGTGAGTCTCTGTCGGCGGCTGCGCGATCGCGGTGACCTGACCCCAGTGTTGATGTTGACGGCACGGGATACGAGCCGGGATAAGGTGATGAGCCTCGATGGGGGAGCGGATGACTATGTGGTGAAGCCCTTTGATTTGGCGGAACTCTTGGCGCGGATTCGGGCCTTGGTGCGTCGAGGTGCGATCGCCCACACACCGATCCTCACCTGGGAAAACCTCCACCTCGACCCACGCAGTTGCGAAGTCCGCTACGATCAAGAGCAACTCACCCTCACCCCGAAGGAATACGGCTTGCTCGAATTGTTCCTCCGCCACGGCAGCCAGGTGCTGAGTCGGGCGATGATTCTGGATCACCTTTGGGCGTTTGAGGATATGCCCGGTGAAGAAACGGTGAAGGTGCATTTACGGAGTGTGCGCCAAAAATTAAAGCAAGCGGGTGCTCCGAGTCAACTGATTGAAACGGTCTATGGTTTGGGCTATCGACTTAATCCGAATCTCTAAATCGCCCCTGCGGCAATGGCGCGATCGCTTTTTTCTCTCCTACGTGGCGATTTTGGCGACGCTGTTGGGGATTTTTTCCACGGCGATCTATCAAGTCGTGGCCCGCGATCGTAACCATCAACTCAACACCCACCTCACCCAACTGGCCGATACCGCCGCCCATACCCTCGACATCGTCAAACACGAATACGGAGAACTCGCCCAAACCGAGCCGGAAGACGACGACCACGAGGATGATCACGATGACGACGCAGAAAACGACGATGACGAATATGCCATCTACGCCGCCACCCTGCCCCGTAACCCCGATGGCAGCCTCCGCCCCATCTCCCTCAACAAGTTAATGGGGAAATACGAAGCCGCCTCGATCCTCGACCTTCCCCAACTCAACCGTCCCCAAAATCTTCAGGGCGTGGAATGGTATGACGAGAACCGCCGCCTGATGGTGCGCGAAGGTAGCCTTTTCCCGGCGCAACCGTTCCCCCATCGGGGCCAAATCTCCAGGTCATTCAGCGAAACGGGACAATTACGCACGGTGATTTTGCCCGTCTATCGCCATGGAGTGAAGCAGCCCGGTGCGCCCCTGGTGGGGTATATCCGGGCCAGCGAATCCACCGCCGCCCTGACGGCGGAACTGCGGCGTTTGCGGTGGGGCTTGGGCATTGGGGGCTTACTGATGACGGGGTTGGCGGCCTTGAGTGGCATTTGGTTGACGCGCCAAGCCCTGCGGCCGGTGGTGCAGAGTTTGACCCGGTTGCAGCAGTTCACCGCCGATGCCTCCCATGAGTTGCGCAATCCCTTAACGGCGATTCGGGCTTCGGTGGCGGTGATGCAGTCCCACCGGGAACGGGTCGATCCCGCTGATTGGGGAAAATTAGACGCGATCGCTGCCGCCTCGACGCAAATGAGCCACTTGGTTGATGATTTGTTGTTGTTGGCGCGGATGGATCAACAGTGGACAGAAGCCGCATCTTGGCGGCGGGTGGCGGTGGATGAAATTCTCGAAGATCTCGTGGAGTTTTGGAGCGATCGCGCCACCCAAACCCAGATCAGCCTCACTGCTCACCTCCAGCCCAATATCCTGATGCAGGGCAACCCCGACCAACTCCATCGCCTCTTTAACAACCTGATCACCAACGCCCTCACCTACAGCCCCGCCGGGAGCCGCGTCACCGTCACCCTCACCCATGACGCTCTGAATGCGATCGCCACGATCCAAGACACTGGCATCGGCATCGCCCCCCAGCATCTCCCCTACATTTTCGATCGCTTTTGGCGGGCCGACCCCTCCCGCACGCCGGACGATGGGGGCAGCGGGTTGGGGTTAGCGATCGTGCAAAGCATCGTCACCCAACATCACGGCAAAATCACCGTCCAAAGCCAACTCCACCAAGGCAGTTGTTTTCGCGTCGAACTGCCCATGGGTTGATGCTTATGCCACCCAAACGATGGGAATGGAGCGATCGCGCCTAACAGCGATCGCGCTGCTTAGAACATTTAAGATCGATTTTTAGAT
>CAZCWE010000303.1:0-5625 GCA_964502285.1 uncultured Spirulina sp.
CACGCGCGGCCACCATGCCCGGATTAAACAGGTGGAATGGCCCGATTAACCCCCCAAGATGCACCATGATTCCCGACCCTGACATCGTCAAGATCACCCTCTCGTTTCCCTATCGTGGCTATCTGATCCAACTTGCGCCGGGAACCTGGCAGGGGGTGAGGATCTATACGGCATGGGTGGCCTATGACTGGGGGGATGCGATCGCCGTTCCCAAAGCCTGGACGCGAGAAGAAGCCGTGCGCCGTGCCCGCCATTGGATTGATCGTCGCCGGAGTTTAGGAGTCTTTCCCCCGTAGGAAAATCCTTAACCCGTCATGGAATTCCCCGTGCCTTGGAACATGACCCAAGAGAGGAAAAAGTTGGCGACAAAGATGGCGAGGAGAGAGGTAACCACGGCGGTGGTGGTGGATTCTCCGACCCCTTTCGCGCCGCCTGTGGTGGTTAAGCCCCAACTACAGCCAATCACCGCCACCATTGCCCCAAACACCGCCGCCTTCAGCATGGCGCTGACAATATCCCAGAGGGAGACAAAACTTTTCACCGAATCTAAAAAGACGGTTTGACTGATGCCGTAGAGGTTATGGGATACCACTAAGCCCCCGATAATCCCGACGAGCAGGGAGAGGAGCGTAAGCACCGGCAGCATCAGGGAGCAGGCGATAATCCGAGGAATGACGAGATAGTCAATGGGGTCGGTTTTGAGCATTTGGAGGGCATCGATTTGTTCCGTGACGCGCATCGTGCCAATTTCGGCGGCGAAGGCGGAACCGACGCGACCGGCGAGGACGACGGCGGTGAGGACGGGGGCGAGTTCGCGGGTGAGGGCGATCGCTAACACGCCCCCCACGGCACTCCCCGCCCCAAAGTAGAGGAACTCCCGCGCCACCTGAATCGTAAACACCATCCCCACAAAGGCGGCCGTCACCAAGGCGATGACCACCGACCCCGGCCCCACCGAGACGCACTGCTCTAGGGTATTGCGGCGATTGATTTTAATTTTAAAGAGATGAAAAATAACCTGGCCGGCCAGAAAAACAGCGGCTAAAACCCGTTGGCCCCACAGCCCCAAATTTGACTTACCCTTTACTCCATCCGCCATGATTGTTCCTAGTTGGTGTCAGTATCATCAATGCGGAATCGTTCCACGGAGGTGAGCAAGTCACGGGCAATACTGACAAGGTTTTGCAGCGAGGATGCCACCTTTTGGGATTCCTGGGAGGTTTCTTGGGCGGTGAGTTCTACCGATTGCATCACCTGCGCCACGGCCAAGGTGCTTTCCGTTTGTTCGACAGTATCGGCGGTAATCGATCGCACCAGGGCGTCAATCCGGTTGGACACTTGGATGATGTCTTCGAGGGAGCGTTTCGCCTGTTCGGCCCGTTTCGTCCCGTCGATCACCTGCTGCGTCCCTTCTTCCATGGCCTGCATCACCAAGCTGGTCTCACTTTGAATCTGTAACACGATCTGCTCGATGTCTTTCAAGGCTTTGGCGGAGCGATCGGCGAGTTGGCGGACTTCATCTGCCACGATCGCAAACCCCCGTCCGGCTTCCCCCGCCCGCGCCGCCTCGATCGAAGCGTTCAGCGCGAGCAAGTTGGTGCGGGAGGCGATCGTGGAAATTGCCGCCACAATCATCGAAATTTCCTGGGACGATTCCGCGAGGCGTTTCGCCTTCCGGGTGGTTTCCGCCACCGTTTCCCGAATCTGGACAATCCCCACCACGGCGTGTTCCACCGCGTCGCCCCCTTTCAGGGCCACCGCTGCGGCGGAACGCGCCACTTCCTCCGCTTCGCGGGCGTTTTCTGCCACCCGGCGAATCGAGTCGGTCATCATCTGCACCGAGTTCAGGGTCACGGCTAATTCTTCCGCTTGGCGCAACGCATCACTCTGGAGACCCCGCGCAAACTGTTCATTTTCCGAGGAACTCTTGTTCACCTGCCGCGCCGCTGCCCGCACCTGTTGGACAATTTCCCGCAGGTTCTGAATCGTGAGGTTAAAGGCATCTGCCACCGCACCGAGCACGTCGGCGGTCACTTCTGCCCGCACGGTTAAGTCACCCCGTGCCGCGCCTTCCACGTCATCGAGGAGGCGAATCACCTGGCGTTGGAGGTCTTCTTTTTGTTGTTCGGTTTCTTCGGCCCGCCGTTGGGCTTCGCTGGTGGTGGTGAGAATCACCCGCGCCATTTCGTTAAAACCGGCGGCGAGATGGCCAAATTCATCTTCTGAGTAAATGGTGGCTTTGGCGTTGAAGTCGCCTTGGGAAACGGCTTCAAATTGGGATTGGAGATCGGTGGTGGAGCGATGGATTTGCTGGAGGGTTTCGCGACTGAGGAACCAGACAACACCGCCCGCACTGCCCCCCGCCACCAGGGTCATCAGGGTATTCCAGCCGATCATGTAGGGAATGATCACCTTGCGCTCTGTTTCGGGGGTGCGACTGAAGCTCAAAAACGAGACGAAGGAAACGGCAAGGGCGGAGGCAACGCCAGCGGCGACAGCAGTGACCCATTGCTTTTTGACCAGGGGAAAATTGGCAAACCAGGTCATGCGGCCTGGTTCGATATCGACGGTGGGTTCGAGGAAGCGATCGCTCGCTTGGGTAAAGTTCGTCGGCGTCTCATCCCCAGACACCGTCCCGCCTAGATCAGCACCCACCCGGCCCATCTCCGCCCCAGATGGCGCAAAGCCGCTGAGATCAACCCCCTCATCAAAGCCCACTTCGGCAAAGGCAGAATCTGAGAGCGTGCCGCCCATGCCACCCACATCGAATTCAGAAATGTCTTCGAGGTCGTTGAGGTCATTATTGAAGACTTCCGGAAACTCATCTAAGAAGCCACTCGTATCTTCCTCGCCAAACTCTCCCCCCGTTGTCCCCGCAAAGGAATCAGGGCCGATGGTGGTATCGCCAAAGTCATCAAATCCGCCATCCTGGAAGGCATTGTCATCAAAATCATCGAAGGTAAAATTATCATCTTCCGGGGGGTCAAAGTCCTCTTCTCGCCCCGGACTCCTGTCACCGTCTTCTTCAAAGGCATAGTCAACCTCATCCATGGCCATCCCAGCATCGGATGCCATAAACTCCTCATCTAGACCAAACGCACTATCCTCGTCAGGCATTCCCGAATCCATCAATAGCGTTTCCGGATAGTCATCATCCAACGCCTGATCCGTCGTGGCAAAGGCAGAATCATCCATGGCAAAATCATCCTCGCCATAGTCACTGTCGAGGTCTTGCTCGAAGAGCAGATCATCTTCCATGGGCTGGGAGAATGACTCGCTGTGGGCCTCATCACTGGAGGAGGGCGGGATCACAAAGGTGGAGTCGGAATCCCCCGGATCGAAGTTGGGGTAGTCCTCCATTTGCATGTCATCAAAGGGAGAGTTGCTGATGAACTGGGTGGCCTCTGCGTCCTCTGGGTCAGCAAAGGGGTCATCCTCGTCCGCATTCATGAAGTGGGTGGCATCGAGATCGTCATCGAGGCCGAAGGGGTCATCCTCGTCGGTGGCGAAGGGATCAGCGGTGGCATTGGAATTGCTTTCGAGGAGTTGATTGTCAAATTCAAAGTCGGTGATGTCGTCATCGATGCCGGAGTCGCTGAGGTCGGCAAAGGCACTGTCGTCGGCGAATTCTGATTGAAAAGTTTCGCTGTCAAAGGCGTTATCAGCAAAGGCGCTGGTGTCTTCATAGGCGTCGAAGTTGTCGAAACCGCCGTTGCCGTTGGTGTTGCCGTAGTCGCCGGGGTCATCACTGAGGCCCGCGATCGCATCTTCGATCCCCGTTTCGGCATAGTTAATAAAGTCTTGATCGTCGGTGAGTTCCTTGACTCGTTCGTACTGTTCTTGGGCAGCAGCATAGTTATGGAGGCCGTAGCAGTAGATGTGGCCCCGCAACAATTGCACAGCAGGATCATCGTCGTAGTCCAGGACGAGGCGATCGATAATCGAGGCGGCTTTTTCATACTGACCAAGGGCATAGGCACGCTCTGCTTGCCCGTACTCTTGCGCGTAGTCCGTCTCTTGTGCCATAAAGTTCTCCCGCCTATGCAGCTAACTGCTTACCCGTAGGATAGTACCTGAATATCATTGTCTCCTGTTTTACTCGATTTCCCCTAAGAAGCCCACCGCGCCGACCGCAAAATGCGCACGGGATCGAGCAAGCGTAGGGGTTGTTCTAATTGTTGATAGGGCGGAACCCATTCCCCCACCATAAACGTGAGCATGCTACTAGGAATTCCGCTGGTGGCGGTGAGTTGTTCGCTGTCGAGCCAGGCCATTTCCCCGATATCACTAATGGCCAACCCTAAAATCATATCCTGGTCTTCAACGGCAATGATGGGAATCTCCGCCCGTTGCGTACTCAATGCCACAGGATCACCTAAAAACTGACCGAGATCTGCCACCCAAATCACTTGCCCTCGGATGTTAATTGTACCGAGCAACAGGGGGGAAGCATTGGGAATGGGGGTGATGCGATCAGGAGACTGATTCATCACTTCGCGAATCCCGGTAGCCGGTAGTGCTAGTTCAATACTCGACGGCAGAAAAAACCGGAGGTGAAGTTCACCTTCGGGCGTGCCGATGTTTTCAATATCCGAGGCCAGATCCTCACTATTGCGGAGTTGTCCGGGGTCATTCCATCCCATAGTCTTTTGTTGCCGGGTGTGTACGATGGATCATCTCGCCATCTGCCAGGGGTGAATCAGCGTTAGCCTCGGAGTAACTTCTTCACGGTTCCGATCAGTTCTACGGGCTGAAAGGGCTTGGCAATGTAGGCATCGGCTCCCTGACGCATGCCCCAATAGCGATCAAACTCTTCACCTTTGGAAGAGCACATGACGACGGGCACGTTCTGGGTTTTGGGGTCTTGCTTGAGCTGACGGCAGAGTTCATAGCCGTTCATTTGTGGCATGACAATGTCCAGCACCACGATATCGGGACTGTATGTTTTGACAAGCTGTAAGGCTTCTGTGCCATCGCTCGCGACTGCGACATCTAACCCACTCCCTTTGAGGAGGTCTGAAATCATTTCCCGCTGGGCTGGACTGTCTTCGACCACCAAAACTTTGCTACTCATATCTCCCTACCTAATCCTGATGAAACCTGTGGCAGCCTGTGAATCAATGTCCGCTGGGCTGATGCTGGTTCACACATTAATAAAGTATCGCCCATCTTTAGCCTACTCTGTTGCTGAGTTGTCCCTCAACCGGGATTTTCCCAATCATAATCGGTTCAGTTCATTTCCTGAGCCTCTTTTTAGGGGGAAGGTGCTGGGGGATTAGCGTTAAAAGCATACGGGTTGTGCAGGGTTTGGTCAAGGTAATCAGGCTGGAGTCGAGAATTTCGGGGTGGGGCTGAATGAGAATGAAGGGCAGGCGATCGCCGCCGGGGAGTTGGCGCACGAGGGCGGCGAAGGTGGGGCCGGGGAGACTGGGCAAGGTGCGATCGCACAAAATGAGATCCGGCAGGGAGTCACAAATATAGTTGAGGGCGGTGAAGGGGTTGGCTTCAACGCAAATCTCGTAGCCGTGGGCACGGAGGTCAAGGGCGATGGGCTGGCTGAGGTCGGGGTCATCGCCAACGTAGAGAATACTGGGGGGCGTGCTGGAGTCAGGGTCTGGAGCCGGG
>CAZCWE010000304.1:0-5594 GCA_964502285.1 uncultured Spirulina sp.
GAACGGACGTGGGAGCGCGTAACTCCGCTTCTCGTAAATTCGCCACCGCCTGTCTAAACCGGGCTTCGGCTTGGGCTCCTTGGGTGAAAATGGCTTCATTATCCATCACCGCTAGGCGTTGCCCCTGCTCGACGCGCATCCCCTGATCCACGAGTAATTGCTTCAGCTCGCCGGCTTGGTTGGGGCTAATGTTAACGCTCCGAATCGGCACCACAGTCCCACTGGCGGCCACTTGTTGGCGCAGGGATTGGGACTCGGCGAGGACGGTGTATTCATCTAAAAAGGTGGCGGAGGGGCCGAGCATCGCGTTGTAGGTAGACACGCCGATCAACAGGATGCCGCCACCCGCCACGCCAACGATCCAAGGCAGCGGATTCCGGGGGTTCAAAAAAGAGGGCAATGCCATAACAAGTAATTCAGGGACACTAGGAAATCACAAAAAATTGCAAACAGAGAAAATCACAATTGTGGAGAACATCTTCAACAATACTCGTCAATCCTCCCGTTTCGATTAGATTATAGATAGAATCATTGACGAAATTTCGATATACGATTGTGCCCAAGCGAAACTGGATCTTCTCAATTTTAGCGATCGCCGGACTGTGCCAACTGAGCTTACCCGCTCAGGCCCAGGCCCTCCTCCCTTACCGTCTCAATCTCAACAGCGAGGATTTTGAAGAGCAGGGTCTAGGCATCTTACAAGACGCTGTGCAGCTCACCCGGTTTGAGCAGTATGATTTAGCCTTTCCTCGCGCCAAGCTGGCGGCTCAACTCGTGCCCCAGGAATTTCGGGCTTGGTTTCTCCTGGGGAGCTTACAACTCCAGAACCAAGACTACCAAGGCGCGATCGACTCGTTGGAAACTGCTCAGGAGTTGATGCCGTCGGCGGACGAACTGCCCGAACGTTCGGGTCTGCTGTTTATGCTGGGGTCGGCGTATTTCCAAAATGAGCAGTATGTCGAGGCGAAGCAGGTCTTCAATACCGGCCTTGCTGAGGATGAAGAGTCGATCGAGGCATGGTTTGATTTGGGCAATACCCATTACAAACTCGCGGAGTATGGCGATGCGATCGCTGCCTATCGCAAAGCGTTTGCCCTCGAATCCGAATTTTGGCCCGCGATTAATAATATTGGGCTGGTGGTGTATGAACAAGGCGACACCGAAGCGGCGTTAGATGCCTGGCAAGAAGCACTCAAAATTGACGAGAATGCCGTTGAGCCGATGCTGGCGATCGCCGTTGCCCGCTATGCGCAAAACCCATCGGCGGAAGCCATCCGCCTTGGTCAACTGGCCCTAGCCCTCGATCCGGCCTACGCTGATCTTGATTTCCTGATCCTCAATCTTTGGGGCGATCGCCTGATCGAAGACACCCAGGTATTTTTGGCACTGCCGGAAATTCAACGTCAACTCAGTCAATTGCCTTAGGTGCGATCGCCGCCGCCAAAGACGCAGACAAAACACGGTTAAAACCGTTTAAACACTAACACCGCGAAAACATGAGGCTCAAGGAGCAATCCTTGAGCCTCACACCGTTTTAAGGGGCGGGTTTGGTGGGGGGAGCAGCACTGTCCTGCTTCGGTTTTGGCGGTGGGGGTGGCACGGCTTGACCCCGTTTCAACAGCATCAGGGAGCGATCCGCCACCTCGATTTCAGCATCATGTTTGTAGCGCGGGCCCGCCGTCAAAAACTGGGGCTCTGTGGTATCAATCACCACCTGCCACTGCCACGGCTGGAGCATTTCCGGAATCGCAAAGATTAACGGCTCATGGTGGGCATTCAGCAACAGGAAGAAACTATCGCCGACGATGCGATCGCCCTGCTCATCCACCTTGCCCAGTTCTTCCCCATTCAGGAAAATCGCCAACGCCTTAATATAGCCATGCTGCCATTGTTCATCGGTCATCTCCAGGCCATCCGGGTTAAACCAGCCAATATCCCGGACACCCGACCCATGAATCGCTCGCCCTTGGAACCACTGACGGCGTTGGAACACCGGATTATCGTGGTGAAAGGCAATCAGGGTTTTCGTGAATTCCAGCAGATCTTGATTGCCCTGGGTCAGCGACCAATCAAACCAAGAAATCTCATTATCTTGGCAATAGGCATTATTGTTGCCCCCTTGGGTCCGCCCCAACTCATCGCCCCCCAGGAGCATGGGAACCCCTTGGGACAACATCAAGGTCACAAGGAGATTGCGCCGCTGCCGTTCCCGCAGGGCTAAAATTTTCGGGTCATCCGTCGGCCCTTCCGCCCCACAATTCCAGGAGCGGTTATGATCATCCCCGTCCCGATTCTCTTCGCCATTATCCTCGTTATGTTTCTCGTTGTAGCTCACCAAATCATTGAGGGTGAAGCCATCATGGGCGGTGATGAAGTTGATGCTCGCGCTGGGTTTGCGGCCGCTCAGTTCGTACAAGTCCGAACTGCCGGTAAACCGGAAGGCGAATTCTCCCACACTGCTTTCCATCCCGATCCAAAAGTCCCGCATCGTATCGCGGTAATTCCCATTCCATTCCGACCACAGCAGCGGAAAATTCCCCACTTGATAGCCCCCTTCGCCAATATCCCACGGTTCCGCGATCAGCTTCACCGTGGAGAGGACGGGGTCTTGGTGGATGATGTTGAAGAACGCCGAGAGATTGCTGACATCGTAGAGTTCCCGCGCCAGGGCAGAGGCCAGGTCAAACCGGAAGCCATCAACGTGCATTTCTTCGACCCAATAACGGAGGCTATCGGTAATCAGTTTTAACACCTGGGGATGGCGGACGTTGAGGGAGTTACCGCAGCCGGTGAAGTCCATGTAGTAGCGGGGGTCGTCTTCGAGGGTGCGGTAGTAGGAGAGGTTATCAATGCCGCGCAGGGAGAGGGTCGGCCCCATGTGATTCCCCTCGCCGGTATGGTTGTAGACCACATCGAGGATGACTTCTAGGCCAGCAGCATGGAGAGCCTTCACCATGGCTTTAAATTCCTTGACCTGTTCCCCCGCAATGCCGCTGGCACTGTAGCCGGAGTGGGGGGCGAAGTAGTTGATGTTGTCGTAGCCCCAATAGTTGTGGAGGTCTTTGTCAACGAGGTGACCTTGGTTGATGTAGATGTGGTGAATGGGGAGCAGTTCGACGGCGGTGATGCCGAGGGATTGGAGGTATTTGATCGCGGCAGGATGAGCGAGGCCGGCGTAGGTGCCGCGCAGTTCGGGGGGAATGTCGGGATGGGTTTTGGTGAAGCCTTTGACGTGGATTTCGTAGATGACGGATTCGTGGGCGGGGATGCGCAGGAGGCGATCGCCCTCCCAATCAAAGTCATTATCCACAACAACGCATTTCGGGACATAGGCAGCACTGTCAATGTCGTTGAAGCCAAGATCCTCGTGTTCGGTGTGCCAAGGGTAGCTGTAGATGGCTTCGTCGTGGATAATGTCCCCGGCGATCGCCTTGGCGTAGGGGTCAATTAACAGCTTATTGACGTTGAAACGATGGCCCTGGGTCGGGAGAAAACCGCCATAGACCCGATAGGCGTAGCGTTGGCCGGGGCCCACGTCGGGGAGATAGCCATGCCATACGAAGTGATGCCGTTCCACAAGGGGAATACGGGTTTCATGATCCTGTTCATCAAAGAGACAGAGGTCTACTCCGGTGGCGTGCTCGCTAAACAGGGCGAAGTTTGTGCCTTTACCGTCCCACGTTGCACCCAGTGGATAGGATTGCCCGGGCCAAAGCTCATAATCCATAAGTTGTAAAACGTTTTTGAAACCTTTCTTTAAGAATTTACACGATTGCGATCGGTTTCAACGGCCCCCATTGTCACCATTTGCCCAAACCCTCTCGACCGCGTCCACCCTCCGGACGTACCCTCACACGGCACGAGCACCCAAGGAATTCAGCCCAGCGATCGCGCTATCCCCTCCGGTCAATTGACCCCAAAACTCGATACGCTGAAGAGAGAACCCCGGTTACTTTCATTTGCAACTATGGCCTACTTCGTTCGCCTCACTCCCCGCCAAGAGCTTGAATTGGTCAACCGCGATCGCCAAACCGTGATCACCCTGACCACCAGCAACAGCGGCCAACAACAAGCCCAGTCCTCTAGCTACACCACCGGACCCTGGTTAACGCCCCCAACCCTCTGGCGCGATGGCGATCGCGTCATCATTCGCATTGAGGGCGAAACCCCGTTAATTCTGCACCTCCAGGGGCAGGCGATCGCCCGCCTCGACCGCCTGCCCCCCTTACCCAACGCCGACAGCATTCCCCTCCGCCGCCGAGCTGACCCTGCCCCAATGCCCCCCATGGAGCCCATGGAACCCATGGAACCCATGGAACCGATGCGGCCGATGCAGCCGATGCAGCCGATGCAGCCGATGACGATGGGCAATATGACCATGAACCCGATGCAGATGAAAATGGGCAACATGGAAATGCGCATGGACAATGCGACCCCCGCCCCGGAGCCACCCGCCTCCCAACCAGCGCAATTTTGTCCCCAATGCGGTCATAAAAACCAAGGCGGCGATCGCTTCTGTCGCGCCTGTGGTCACTCCCTCACCGCCTAAGCGCATCCCTCAAGGTAAGATCAAAAAGGCTCATTATTCTTCATTTCAGCCTGTTATGACCTATTGTTTAGGCGTGATTAACCGTTCTGGGTTAGTCATTGCTGCGGATTCTCGCACCAACGCGGGCGTTGATTATATTTCCGCCTATCGCAAACTCTTCGATTTTTCCCGACCTGGCGATCGCGCCATCATTCTCTGCACTTCGGGAAACTTAGCCGTGACGCAAAGTATTTTGACCATCATCGAACGGGAAATCAAAGAGGAATGCAAAGTCAATCTTCATACCCAAAAAACCCTCTACGATACCGCCTGTTACGTCGGCGATAAAATTCGCCAGGTGCAAGACCGCGATCGCGCCTGGCTCGAACGAGATGGCATTGATTTTCAATGTAATTTCCTCGTTGGCGGTCAGATTCAAGGTGAAGAGCCGCAACTCTATCTCGTCTATGCCCAGGGGAATTGCATCCAAGCCACCCCGGAAACTCCCTTTTTGCAAATCGGCGAAACCAAATACGGCAAACCCATTTTAGACCGCACCCTCCGCTTTGAAACCGACCTTGATGCGGTGGCTAAATGCGCCCTCTTATCCATCGATTCCACGATGAAATCCAATCTATCCGTGGGCCCGCCGATTAACTTGATCATGTACGAACGAGATACCTTTACCATTCGCCATCGCCTGCAATTGCGCCTCGGTTCGCCCTACCTGGCAAAGATGCGCAAACTCTGGGAAGAATCCCTGCGTCATGCGTTTTTAACCATGCCCAATCTGGAATGGGAACCCGAAGATAACGCCGACGATATTTTGATTGACTAGAGCATTTTGGCGAGGAACTGCTGGGCGCGTTGACCATGCTCGACTCGGGCATGGGCGGGTACATCCCACGCTGGATCCTGCTCTTCGTCAGCGTCATGCCTGAAGCCCGCGGCCGCGGCATCGGCGGCAAGCTGGTCCAGCACAGCCTGGACCAGTGCGACGGACCGGTGAAGCTGCACGTGGAGTACGAGAACCCGGCCAAGCGGCTGTACGAGCGCCTGGGGTTCA
>CAZCWE010000305.1:0-5590 GCA_964502285.1 uncultured Spirulina sp.
GATTGTCCCCTCCATTTCCCTGGTGTACGGGGGGCCAAGCCAGATGGTGCGGGGACTGTCGGCGGCCCTGGCCCGGCAGGGGGTGGAGTTGGAGATCCTCACCACCGATGCCAATGGGGATGTGGGCCAAGCACCGTTAGATGTGCCCCTCAATCAACCCGTGGCGGAAGACGGCTACACCGTGCGCTATTTTCGCTGCGCCCCCTTTCGCCGCTACAAATTTTCCTGGGAGCTGTTGCAGTGGTTGCGCCACCATGCCCAAGCCTATGATCTCGCCCATGTTCACGCCCTCTTCTCTCCGGTGAGCAGTGCCGCCGCGACGATCCTGCGCTGGCAGGGTTGCCCCTACATTTTGCGCCCCCTGGGAACCCTTGACCCTCAAGATTTACAAAAGAAACGCCTCCTCAAAGCCCTCTACGGCCATGGGATTGAGCGGCCCAATTTGGCCGGAGCAGCGGCGGTGCATTTCACCAGCACCACGGAGGCGGAAACCTCCCACCGCTACGGGGTCAAGACTCAGGATTGGGTGATTCCTTTGGGGGTGACGGTGCCGGACTTGCCGGACCGGGGAATGGCGCGATCGCAGTGGCAGATCGCCCCCGATGTGCCCCTGCTGGTCTATATGTCCCGCCTGGATCGCAAAAAAGGAATTGAATTATTAATCACGGCCCTGGCGCGACTCCAAGCCGAGGGCGTGCCGTTTCACTTTGTCCTCGCCGGCTCGAATAGCCAAGACCCCGACTATGAACAGGAACTACGGCAACGGATCGAAGCAGCGGGGCTGATGTCCCAAACCACGATCGCCGGCTTTGTCCAAGGCATCGCGAAAACCGCCCTCCTCCAGGATGCGGATCTGTTTGTGCTGCCGTCCTATTACGAGAATTTTGGGATTGCCGTGGCGGAGGCGATGGCGGTGGGCACGCCGGTTGTGGTGTCCAATGGAGTGGATTTATGGCCCGCCGTTGAACGAGCCGAAGCGGGTTGGGTGACGCGCCCAGAGGTAGAGGTATTGACCGATTCTCTGCGGGAAGCGTTGCGCGATCGCCCCGAACAAGCCTGCCGGGGCCGCAATGCGTTGCAATTAGTTCAGCAGGACTACAGTTGGGATGCGATCGCCACCCAAATGATCGCCGCCTACCGCACCGTAATTTCCAACCCGGCGGAACAGTCCTAACCTCTCTAGGGATGACAAGCTAGCTGTAAAGCTGATTCTAAAAGGCTTCTAGCAATTTGATATTGCCAAAGATTTAGGGTCTTCCATCCGGTCAAAATGTCAATCATGATGAAATTATCGAGACTGCCAGAGTTCATTTAATCCAGAAGTGCTTACTGTTTTTGATAATGATCCGAATCAGCAAAACCCTTTGGCAATAAGGGATACAGCCATGTTTTCGTTCTCTGAGCCATTTTGAGATAATTCAAACGTACCGTTGGACACCTCTAGATCACGATGTTAAAACGCTTCTTCGGCCTCAACCTGAATCTCTCGACCATAGGACTTATATTCAGCATCGAGGTAATACAAATTATTGCGAATATACTGCCTTAATTGACAGGCTGGTTTGAGACAATCTCGCTCATAATCTTCCAGGGTCAGTTTAAGGTGAGGATAGAGTAGTTTTAAAAATCCTGAAGCCGCCTTCAAAATCGCATTTTGATCCCGCACTGTCGCCTGTTTAAAACTAGTATGATCTTGGGCATATTTGAAAAATCGACCATCTCGACGCAACAAGAGCAACATTTCGCCAAAATAATCCATTTTTAATGAGAATTGCTGGGCGGTCATTTCATTTTTAAACTTGGGAATATGCCAACCGGGAATAATTCCGGCGAAGCGATCGAGAAATGCCGTTTCTGAGAAAAATTCCGGCAAATCTCCAATTAAATACTGCTCATTGCGGGGGCGAAAGTCTTCTGTGAGTTCAATATTAGCGAGCATCACCAAAGAGCAATCACTTGCAATTTCCCCATGTCCACCCCGGTTATACCGGCCACTCGCCAGATAGGTTTTTAACACCCCAATGATTTCATCCGGATTATCAAAGGTTAAACTTTGCACTTCATCCAGCACCAGTACATCATGGCGACCTAGTAAGCCCACTTCTTTGGTGCTGCCGTGAATGAATAGTTGAGCGGGAGTTACTTTACCGCCGCTGACGAGTTTCACTTTGCTGCTAATGTTCTCAAAAATGAAGCTTTTGCCTGTACCTTTGGGGGCGAGTTCCATGAGATGGAAGTTCATTTCGACCATGGGCAAGAGGCGGGCGATTAGCCAGGTTTTGGCGCGATCGCTGTATTCAGGATGTTCGGGGTTGTAGCCCATGGCGCTGATTAGGAGATCGCGCCAAGCTGCGGTGGTGAATTCTTCGCGGTAGGTGGCGTAGTTTTCGGGCTTGAGGATGGAGATTTGGAAGGGGTCAAAATTGAGAACTTCCACTTTGCCATCGGGGCGAAAGCCAAGGCTAATCTTGCCCCAAAGCCCTTGGCGAAGGAGCATGGTTTTGTGTTTTTCAATGATATCGGTAGCGATCGCACATTCGTTAAGATTCAAAGCGGGAATAATCGCAAAGGGTTCCGGGATTTTTTCCGCCTTGCGATTGAGGATGACCCGGACTTTCATGAGAGCCAAAACATTCCGGGTGCGTCCTTGGGTCATATCAAACTGAATAACGTTGCGATCGTCTTTGCGCGGAAAGGCTGTATCCACAAATTTATTGACTTTCGCCTGTTCGGCTGGGGTTAAATGACCCGAACCGGGAACGAGCTTATCGAGTAACCATTCCGCCACAAAACTCGGCACGCCCATCTGGGTGAGACCGCTGGAGGGTAAACGCTGTTTATCGATGCAAAGGTTGCCAAAAACAGTTTTGATCTTTTGATTATCGTAGGACTGAGTGGGTTCAGAATCCATCGAAGAAACCTCCTGAAATGCCGCTGGAATAGTCTTGATCAATAGTGATTTGAGATGTGGGCGATAATGCTACAGAACGCCGATTTTGGTTGGCATCGGTGAAGCTTAATCGACCGCTGACGGAAATGTTGGGACTATCTGAGCCGGGGGGAAGGTTAGGAAATTCAGTAATGGAAATTGTGATTTTGATATTCGTCTGACTCGCTACAGATTGATGGGAAAGAATGAGGGGGTGGTTGAAGGTCAGGGTGTCAATTTCGAGGTGTAGTTGATGAATGGACGTGGTGTTGAGGTTTGTCATTTGTAATTCGAGTTGGCCAGGTTTTCCGGCTTCGCCTTTGCCGCTGAGGGTGGCGACGGGGGGCAGGTATTGGACGATGGGACTGAGGACGGAGAACCCCAGGACGACTTCTTCGGGGAAGAGACCGCCGTGGGCTCCGATGGTTTCAGCGTCGGCGGTGTGGTGAAAGGCGTTGACGGCGGCAGCGGTGCGGACAACGCTCATGGGGTGGGGGAGGCGATAGCGTTGGGGGTCGAGGGTGACGAGATCGGGGTGTTCGACTGCACCGTAGGCAGCGCGGCCATGCCATTCCACATCTGAGGCGGGTAGGGACAAGGACGGCGAAGGGCCGAACATTTGCCCATGATCGCTGGCGATGATGACTTTGAATGCGTCGGCGTTGGGGGCATCGTTGAGGAGGCCGAGAATGCGTTCGGTGATTTCGTTGAGTTTGAGCGATCGCTCTTTACGATAACAATGCTCCCAATCCCGTTGGTCGTGATAGAGCTTATCGAGCAAGATCGTATCCCAACAGTAGAGAGTGTGGGTTTGGTGTTTGATGTCTTTGGTCAAGGCGGCGAATTGGCCATCGGTGTAGTGTTGACCTGTGCCAAGGGTTTGAAAGGCGGTTTTGAGATCCTGAGACCAGCTTTCATGGCCGGGGAGCAGACGGCTGTAGAGGCTCCATTTGGCGTATTGGGTGGTGGTGGGTAGGATGCTGAAGCGGGGCTGAATGTCGGTTTCACAATTGAGGGCGCGGGATTGGATCAACTGCTCCACAAGATCCTGATGGTCGAGCCAGCCGAGGCCATCGACGACGACCCAGAGGACGGGATGATTTTGGGCGTGGGTTTGGACGTGTTCGGTGGCGTTGTAGTTGAGGAGAGAGGTGGCGACGGGTTCGTTGGTGAGGTCGGGGTAGTTGTGCAGGAGCCAAGTGACGAAGTCTTGCGCGATCGCATCACTGCGGTTCTCTGTTGTGTAGAGTTTTTCCCACCGCCGGAAGGGGAGGTATTGCTTGGTAGCCCAGGTGAGAGCATCGCGGGGGGATGCGTCGCGGGGTAACGAAGAGGGCAGGGCGGGCGGGGTACGATCGCTCAGGTCTTGGCGTTGCTGGGGGGTGAGGTAGGAGGTGAGGATCTGTTGGCGGGCGACGGTTAGGGCGGTGGGGTGTTGGCTGAGGGTGGTGTAGGCCAGTTGAGCGATCGCGTCCATTTGGGGTTGGCTGTCGGGTGGGAGGCGATCGAGGATGGCTCCGTCGGTGTGGAGGAGTTGCTGTTGCCAATATTGCTCAAACTCTGGTCGGATCGAGGTGGGGATCGGGTGGGGATAGGGGCCGAGGTCGGGAGGTTTTGGCGCATCGGTAATGCCGAGCCATTGTTTTAAAAGTTGCGGTTTATCCTCGGTTTGATAGTGGTGTGAATAGGGCGATTCGGGGCGTTGGTTTTGCCAAATGGTTTCTAAAAATTGAGCCTCGGTTGGAATCGTTACGGTTAACCAGGTGGCTAAATTTTCACGACTCGGCGGCGCGAGCCAAATGGTGGGCTCACTGTGGCTGAGGTGGGCGAGATGGTGGGCGATCGCAACTTCAGGATTGTCTAGAGAATAGCGGTTTAAGGCGTTGAGCAGGGTTAAACAGTCCGCCTCTGTCCAAGGGTCGGGCACGGGTTGGGGAGATGCGATCGCGGCTAATTCGGCGCGGGGCGATCGCTTTTCCGCCACAATCCAATGCTGATGATGATGGGCCGTGAGCCAAACCCGCGTCCATTGACAGAGGCGTTTCCCCCTCACCCAAAAGCGTCCCGGCTCCCCCGTCATGCGCTCTAACCATTGCCGCTCGGTAGCAATCTCCACCGCTTCAGGGTCGCGATCATAGAGTCCTGACGGGTCAAGAATGATCTGCATCGGGGTAGAGGATGGGGGCGGAATCGGCGGGGTGGGGTCTAACATCATGGCTGGGGTGGAATTGTCCTGAACGGAGCAAGCGGTACTTATAAATAGGTGCGGAGTTTTGTATAAAGAGTCTGCCGTTCTGGGGGGGATAGTTCTTGAAATAAACGCTCGATGGTTTGGGTCGTATTCACATCAATCAGGCGTTGACAGGTTTGCCGAATTTTTGCCAAGGTTTCGTGGCTCTCACGGGTTAAATAGGCGAGATATTTCGGCTGTTCTTGGGTGATGTTGTGGAGGATGCGTTGGGATTGTTCACTTTGGGCATGGAGGTCTGAGCCGGTGTTGATTTTGACCATTTCGTTGGCGATACTTTTCACCCATTCGCGGGCTTGGTGTTCCTGTTTTTGGTGGAGGCGATCGCGCTTTTCCTGAATCTCTTGGCTGAGGCGTTTGAAGTGATGATCGAGCGTCTCGGTTAAGTCCACCGTATTCAGCCACGCATCTAA
>CAZCWE010000306.1:0-5561 GCA_964502285.1 uncultured Spirulina sp.
CGCATGGTGCTGCGGACGGCGGCGTTGAAGCTGATGCCGGTGACCCCTTGGAGGCGATCGCCGTTACAAATCACTGTGTCGGATTGACAGCGGGAACTGAGGGGAGAGGGCAGATTGTCAGGGTCTTTGACCTGGGCGAGGGGGGTGATGTCGATGGTGGTTTCGCTAATCAGGCCGGATTGGTTGGCTTCAATCTGAACGTTTTTGGGCATCAATAAATCCGCTGGGGCAATGGATACCACGGCTTCAATGCCGTTGGTGGTGGGGATCAGCTCTTCGATCGTGCCAATTTTTACCCCCCGATAGCGCACACTGCCGCCGACAATCATCCCGTTACTGTCGGCAAATTCAATGCGGATGGTATAACTATCGTCTCCGAACCGAACGCCCCGCAACCACAGGACAACGGTGACAAAGAGCACCAGTCCTAACAAAATGAATAGACCCACGGAGCCTTCTCGAATGGTGCGCGATCGCATTGGTGCATCTCCTCACAACAACTCATTACTCAAGCGGGCAATGACCATACTGCCACTGCTCTCCTTCATTACGCTACTCTATCCGCCTTCTTTATGTAATCACCGGAATTGGCCCCTCAGTGCTAGCACTAAAGAATTGGCGCATGAGCGGATTATCGGTCTTGTCAATGTCCTCAACTGGGCCGTCCCATTGCACCGTGCCATTGAAGAGAAAGATGACGCGATCGGCTGTGCGCCGAATGGTACTGTCTTGGTGCGTCACCATCACATAGGTGTTGCAGTCGCCGCTATCCCGTTGGAGATGGCGCACCAAGTCTTCAATCACCGTCGAAGCAATGGGATCAAGGCCCGCAGTGGGTTCATCATACAGAATCACTTCAGGATTATTGGCGGGATTGCTCGGATCGGTCATGATTGCCCTGGCAAAACTCACCCGCTTTTTCATCCCCCCGGATAACTGTGATGGATATTGACTGCCAATATCACCTAGCCCCACTAAACTTAAGCGATCGCGCACCAATTGGCGAATCGTGTCGCGGGGTAAGTTGGAATGTTGAATCAGACTAAAACCAATATTCTCTTCCACGCTCAAGGAATCAAACAGGGCGGTGTTCTGAAAAACCATACTGATCGTAATTGGATCGGGATGGTCTTCAATCAGGCCCTTGCGGCGCACGCCCTTGATATACACCGCGCCGGAATCCGGTTCGAGCAAACCCGCCATAATCCGCAGGATGGTAGATTTCCCCGTCCCCGATGGGCCGATGACCGCCAAGGCCTCGCCGGGATAGATGTCTAAATCCACCCCGTCGAGGATCACTTTTGAACCAAAGTGTTTGGTGACGTGACGCAGTTGAATGATCGGTTCAGAGGACATGGGCGATCGCCATCGTAGAACTTATTCCGCTTCGGCCTCGCCAAAGACGCGATTAAAAGCTTTCTCCACTTTATAGCCTGAATCGATCGATTCGAGGGGATCTTTACGCAGCCGGTGGCGGAGGCAGAGGGTCACCACGCGGCGAATATCATCGAGGGTGACCACGGTGCGTCCTTCGAGGGCTGCGATCGCCTTCGCTGCCCGGTTCGTGACAATATCCCCCCGGAGTCCATCCACATCCAGCTCCGAACACACCTCCGAAATCCCCACCCGCAACTCATAATCAAGAGTCACCTGGGGCAACCGCTCCTGAGCTTGGACGATTTTTTCTTGTAACGCTTCCTGCTCCGAGGCATGGGTGCTGTAAAAACCGTGGGGATCTTGGTCAAAGGCCGATCGCTGCTCCACAATTTCAACGCGCAACGCCGGCTGCTTCACCGTGCGAATCTCCGCGTGCATCCCGAACCGGTCTAACAACTGCGGCCGTAACTCCCCTTCTTCCGGGTTACCCGACCCCACGAGCACAAACCGCGCCGGGTGACGAATCGAAATCCCTTCCCGCTCTACCGTATTCCACCCACTCGCGGCCGAGTCCAGCAGCACATCCACCAGGTGATCATCGAGCAGGTTCACCTCATCCACATAGAGGATGCCGCGATTCGCCTTCGCCAACAGGCCCGGCTCAAAGGCTTTCACCCCTTCCGAGAGGGCTTTTTCAATATCAATCGTGCCGCACACGCGGTCTTCAGTCGCCCCCAAGGGCAAGTCCACCATCGGCACTTTCATCGACGATGCGGGGAGGGTTTGGCCCTGTTCGTATTGGCTCCGTGCCTCGTCTCCCATCAGTTCCGGGTTGTGGGGATCGCTGTTGAAGGGGTCATTTTCCACCACGGGGATGGCGGGCAGCAAATCAGCCAGGGCGCGAATCGTCGTGGATTTCCCCGTACCGCGATCGCCCATAATCATCACCCCGCCAATCTTGGGGTCGATGACGTTGAGCAACAACGCCAATTTCATCTCTTCTTGGCCAACAATAGCCGTAAAGGGAAACACCAAGCGGCGCGTTTCGGTCTTCGGGGGAGCTTGAGGGGTAACGGTCATTGCAATAACAGGACTAACAGGGCGATTTTAGAAAATTTTCAACATCCCCCATTGTGACACAGGACGTTAAGCAATCCTACCCAGCCCCCGCAGGTGCTACGGCAAACCTACGACTCTGTGAACCCGCACCTCAACCCCTCCAACAAACCCAGGCCATCACCCCTCCAGGGACAGCCCCAAATATTAAGCGACCTCAAGCCCCGTGCTAGGGGGCATCTTTTGCATGCATGTTTAGGCGCTTAATTTGAAGCGCTACTTCATTTTGCAGTTTATTCCAGGGGACAGGAGCCCAAGTTGCTAGCGCCTTGGCAAGTGACATCGAATTTGTTCCCCTAGATAAATCACAGGTCGGGATGACAAGAAACTGCCATTGCCTTGGATCTGCCTGGTCTACTCGTTCATTATCCGTTTCGTCGTGTAATCCGAAAACGAAGATGTCACAGAACCAACCTTCGCTCTCAATTGATTCGCCAGGATTGTCTTTTTCAAAAGATCGTGGGGCATTTTTTTTCCAGCCGAAAGTGATTATTTGGGAAGATGTCTTCCCCCACAGTTGCAAGGCAGCAGTATGCTTAACCTGTATCCTGATTCGATTTGTACCCTTACCGTATTGTAAATCCCAAGGATGCCAACCTAGTCCAACATGATTCCAATGTTTCCCCAAGGCAGCGAGAACCATCATCTCTACTACCTCTCCTCGATGGGAGTTATTTAAAATTGTGCCGCCGAACATGAAGTTTGCGACCATTTCGATAATAACTTCCCTAGTAGGAATTTGATGCTCGTCGTATTCCATCACTCTATAAAGATTTACCTTTGTCTTCTAATGCTTGGTATTACCTGAAGTTCAGATGAATACCTTTGTTATGCCATTTGTTGACTGAGCAACTTTTTAAATGCAGATATAATTAATTTCTTTCTTTCTTCAATAAATTGAGGGAAATTATCTAAAGTCAGATCAATATCTGGAATGTAATGTCTTTCCATATATGCTTTCCTATCAGATTTGTTTGGATATTTTTCCTTTATCCAAATATCAAAATCTTTCCCTGATTTTTCTCGATTTGGAACTCCTTCAAGAAGTTGTAAGTTGGTCAGAAAATTATAATTTTTTAGATAAAAATCTATATTCTCATCATGAATCTCACGTTTTTGAAGTCTCTTTTTGGTAAACAATTTTTTTGGAAATATGTGATCTTGGTGAAATTTATTTCTAAAATCAAGTGATGGATAAATGAATGCTAGAACAGAATATGTATATGCTTGTGCATATTGATAATACAAAAGATTGTAGATTTCATCATCATCAAATGAAATTGCCTTATTGCTGCCCTTTAGTTTATTTATAATTTCATCCAATGGAAAACCGTCTTCAGATGAATTAATTACGTCTCGTATGGGCCTGAGTACGTTATCTGGTTGTCCACTAAATGTTCTTTTCAAAAGAACCATAACAAGCCATTTAAAAATCATTTGACGATCATTTTGATATTTTTTTGATTCAGCAAAATTATCGGGACTTCCAATTTTATATAAATATCCTGCTATGGGTATTAGTGCATTATTTGATGTTAATGTGTCTCTGTGATATCCTAGTCCCGCAAGCAAAACAATGGCAGATTTAATTGCTTGAGTAATGCTGTCCCACCGATTTTCAATGATAAGCATATTTTCTTGATTAAAATTATCTACTTTGAATGCGATATCTTTAAATTCTGAAAGTACTAAACAGCTTTTTAATACAAAATCTTTATTGATATTAAAACCGTCACCTATGGAATTCATTTCATCAACAAATGATGTTATTTCTTCTCTTGCATCTTTATGTTTCCATTGGGCAGTAGCGATTGAAAGTAAAAGATCAGAATAACTTAACTGTGTCCCTCCACTATTAACACGAATAAATATATTGAGGACTTTGTCCAAACTTTCTCCTCTTTCCAAGAAAAAGTTGATGGACTTATTTTGATGGATAACTTGGTATAGCTTAAAAAGAGTTTTACTTGCAAACTTGAACTTGTCCTTACCATATTCAGAAACATCGTGTTCAAGAAGATAATCGTTGACATCTACTGCTTCTTTTAAATTAAGTACATCACCAACAACGAACCAAAAATTATTTTCATCCGTTTTTTCGCGTTCCTTTATAGTTAAGAATCGAAAATCATATTCCAAATCGGAATTTTGTGATGAAGCGATCAAGTTCAAACAAAGTTTTCGCTTTGGAAATGCAGAATCATTATCCCACCTTTTGCGAGGAAGTTTATAGGCATAGGTTCCTTTTAAACCAATGTATAGTGACGTTAGACGTTGTTGCCCATCCAAGATTGCTATAACACTAGTCTCTCCATCAATGTTTGCTTTTGGGTTGTGTGTATTATCCCTCTCATGGTATTCGCGAACAAATTCGTAGAATTGATAATTATTAATATTGTCTTTTGCGACTTCCCAGAACAAGAATGAACTAATTGGATAGTCTCTCATTATAGAGTCAAAAAGCCTTTCTATTTGGTATGTATCCCAAACAAACTCTCGCTGAATAGCTGGAAGAAGATACTCTTTTCTATGAACGCTATCTATAGCCTGCTTTATTGATATTGGTTGGACAAATGACATTTAACTCTCCTTTGTGACTATCGCTATAAATCCGGCATTGCGAGTATTATCCAGCAACTTCGGGATAACAAACCAATCTGGGGACTTCTACCGCAGTGAGCATGATAAAAACACCACCGCAGCCCAAGTTCCTTGACTGCTTCAATCAAATTGCCAGCTTTCGGCGTTTTTAGCCATAGAATGGGCAGACCCTACGTGAAAGAATAGCAGGTGTGCCAAGTCCGCAGTGCGATTGAACTCCTGTGGCGGCGGTCTGCCCCTCAATCTTGACCTTGGCGCAACGCCCAGCGGGTTTGTCGAATCATGCCTCGTAATAGGGCTACTTCTGCCGGGGTGAGCATGGCGCGATTGTAGAGACGGCGGATTTTGGTCATGCGGGCGGCGGCGGTGTGGGGGGAGAGATAGCCGATTTCGAGTAAGAGGGCTTCGAGGTCGGTGTAGTAGCCGTTGAGGTGGTCGAGGGGGGCGGTGGGTGCGGTGGGGGTGGG
>CAZCWE010000307.1:0-5528 GCA_964502285.1 uncultured Spirulina sp.
AGGCTTACCCTTCGACTTCGCTCAGGGTGCGCTGATTGGCTTACCCTATCCCTAATGGGAGGCTTACCCTATCCCTAACGGGAGGCTTACCCTTCGACTTCGCTCAGGGTGCGCTGATTGGCTTACCCTATCCCTAACGGGAGGCTCTGCCAACGACTGCGCTCAGGGTGCGCTGAATTGAATCTCCCAAGGCTACGAAACCCGCGTCAGGGGGGCGTGTTGGGGGTCCATGACTTTTTTGCCGATGCCGGGGAACTTGACCCCTAAATGGACTTTGTGTTTTGTGCCGAACACATGGGTGACTTCTCCCTCGCCGAATTGGTCATGGACGATGCGATCGCCCACGAGCCAATTGTCGGGATTGTTGTCGATTTTCGGGGGGTCATCGTTGGGGGTTTTGGGTTTGCGTCGCCGATGGAAGCGATCGGGTTGGCTGACAAATTCTTCCGGCAATTCACTGAGGAACTGCGACGGCACACAACTTTCGGAACTGCCCCAGAGGCGGCGCATTTGGGCATGGGTCATAAATAACTGCTCTTGGGCGCGGGTGATGCCCACATAACAGAGGCGGCGTTCTTCTTCGAGGGCGGCGGGGTCATGGAGCGATCGCGCATTGGGCAGCAAGCCTTGCTCCATCCCCACCATAAACACCACCGGAAACTCCAACCCCTTGGCCGCGTGGAGGGTCATCAGGGTGACGGCTTCGGACTCGTCTTGGAGATTGTCCAGATCCGAGGCGAGGGAGGCATTTTCGAGGAAATCTTGGAGCCGTTCGGTTTCGTTGTCCTCTTGGAATTGGGCGACAGCGTTGAGCAATTCGTTGAGGTTTTCGATCCGGTTATTCGCTTCATCCGTGCCCTGCTGTTGGAGGTCTTCCACATAGCCCGAATCCTTGAGCAGCCCTTGGGCCAACTGTAACGCCGGGATGTCGTGGGCCAATTGCCCTTGATATTTTTTAATCAACTCCACAAATTCCAATACCCGTTTGGCGGCTCGGCCCGCTAGGGTTTGGGCAGAGGTTTCATCGCTGAGGATTTCCCAGAGGGGTACGCCCAACTCTTGGGAGGCGTTTTGGAGGTTTTCCAGGGTGGATTTACCAATGCCGCGTCGGGGCGTGTTGATGATGCGCAGCAGGCTCACGGTGTCGGCGGGGTTGGCGATCGCCCGCAGATAGGCCAACATATCTTTAATTTCTTTGCGATCGTAGAACTTCAAACCCCCCACAATCGTGTAGGGAATTTTCCCCCGCAGGGCATCTTCAAGGGCGCGGGACTGGGCATTGGTGCGGTAGAGAATCGCAAAACTGCCCCAGGTCAATTCCGGATGATCCGAGCGTAAGCCGTGCATTTGGTCGAGGACAAAGCGGGCTTCGGTTTGTTCATTGTCGGTTTTGGCGATGTAGATCGGTTCGCCTTCGCCCCGCGTCGCCCGGAGAATCTTATCAATCCGTTGGCTGTTGTGATCAATCAACTCGTTGGCCGCGTAGAGAATCGTGGCGCGGGAGCGGTAGTTATGTTCGAGCTTCACCATGGTGTGGGTGTCGTCATCGGGCAGCCCATCGCCAAAATCCTGTTGAAAGCCCAGCAAGATCCGAAAATCCGCCATCCGGAACGAGTAGATGGATTGATCGGCATCACCGACGACGAACACGGAGCGATCGCGCCAATCCCACGCCTGCGGATTCGTCTCCCCGTTGGTGGTCAAAAGCCGGACAAAATCGTATTGAATCTGGTTCGTGTCTTGATATTCATCGACGAGAATGTGATGAAACTGCTTGTGCCAATAGCCCAAGACACTTTCGTTCTGCTCAAACAATCGCACCGGAATCAGCAAAAGATCATCAAAATCGAGACCATTATTCGCCGCGAGTTGATCTTGGTAGAGTTCGTATACCTCTGCAATGGTGCGCCCGCGATAGTCGGGGTTTTCCTTGGCGTATTCTACGGGGGAGAGGCCGAGGTTTTTCGCGTTGCTGATCGCGTAGCGGATTTTGCGGGGGTCGAATTTTTTCGTGTCGAGATTGAGTTGCTTGGTGGTGATGGACTTCACCACACTATTCACATCGGCATCATCAAAAATGGTGAAGTTTTTGCCCCACGTGCGGCCCCGTTCGTCTTGATATTTGTCCACATCCAGGCGCAAAATTCGCGCTGCGAGGCTGTGGAATGTGCCAATCCACAGGGGCTTGATCACTTCTTTGTAGACTTGCGATCGCAGCTTCGTTTGCATCACCGGCTCCAAGGCATCGAGGGGCTTCTCGTAGTTTTTGAGGGCTAATTTTTCCGCAAAGAGGCGATCGATGCGCTCCTTCATTTCCCGCGCGGCCTTGTTGGTGAAGGTGACCGCCAGGATATTTTCCGGGTGAATGTGGTGCTCGTGGATCAGGTTAAAAATGCGGTAGGTGAGGGCCCTTGTCTTACCCGATCCAGCCCCAGCTACCACCAGGAGCGGCCCGCAGAAATGTTCAACGGCGCGACGTTGGGCAGGGTTGAGATGGGCCAAAAAATCGGTAGTCATGGGCAAGGATGCGGTTAAAAAAAATAGTGACTCCGACCGAGTCATTCCCCTCATTGTATCGACTTGGTGAATGATTCCGAAAAATCATGGCTTGGGAGCGACCCCTGGGGATCAACGCCATGGGAGGCCAGCGAATCGTAATACACTGAAAACAACACTGTTGAACTCGACGCATGACCCCCTCCATCGCTCACCTGGGCCCCCCTGGAACCAACGCAGAAACGGCCGCCATCGTCTACCGCAATCGCCTCAAGGATAGTGCTGGCAACGAAGCCATCCTCTGCCCCTACCCCACCATTGCCCAAACCCTGCGAGCAGTGGCTGAAGCACAGGTGGATCTGGCCGTTGTGCCGGTGGAAAATTCGATTCAGGGCAGTGTGGCAGTGACCCTTGACACGCTTTGGGAGTTGGAACATTTACAAATTCAACAGGCGTTAATTTTGCCGATTCATCATGTGCTGGTGTCCTGTGCGCCTGACCCGCAGCAGATTCAAACGGTCTATTCCCATCCCCAAGCCCTCGCCCAATGCCAACGCTGGCTCGAACGCACCCTTCCCCACGCCCAACAATTAGCCAGTAATTCCACCACTGAGGCGTTGTCTAGTTTGCGTGCTGACCGGACGGTGGGCGCGATCGCCTCTGCCCGTGCGGCCCATTTGTATGATCTGCCCATTCTCGCCGATCACATTAATGATTATCCTGACAACTGCACCCGGTTTTGGGTGGTGGGGCGTGAACCGGGGGAACCGGGGGACTATATTTCGCTCGCCTTCAGTGCTGATGCGAATCGACCCGGCGCATTGGCAAAACCGCTGCAAGTCTTTGCCGATCGCCACATCAACCTGAGCCGTATTGAGTCGCGCCCCACGAAGCGATCGCTCGGTGAATATCTCTTTTTTATCGACCTCAACACTCCCCCGCTCAACACCGAATCTCTCAAAACCGCCCTCCACGAACTCCCCCAATACACCGAAATCCTCAAAATCTTCGGCTGTTACGCCGCTTCCCCCATTCTCGCCTCCGAACTCGAAATCGATTAACCCCACGGGGGGCTGAGTGTTTAGCGCAGTCCTGGGATCATGCTGATCAGCATTGTGATTATGGGCCCGAAAACACTGCCGCCTCTACATCGTTGCGACTGAGGGAATATTTAAACGATCGCACAATATCCTTCATCCCTTCCCCCGCATCGATGTAGCGCACCGAGATTTCCTCAACTTCTAAGAGGATTTCGGCTTGCCAGGTGGGACAGGCGATCGTCCAGCGGTTGAGTTGGTCGCGGTCTTGGTGGCAGCCCATCGTCGCTAGCCACTGTTCAAGGGCGGGGAGGGGGTGGTTATAGAGGGGGGTTTCGGGGGTGGGCAAGGCAGTCATGGGTTCGGCGTTGAGTTATGGGGTGGGCAGTTGAAAAGCGGTGTCTCCTTGGGCAAACCCGACGGCGATCGCCACCAGCAAACAGCCGAGAAACGTCACCCCCAAAATACAGAGGGCGAAAATTTCCCCGGAGGACAGGGGGCGATCGCTGGGGTCGAGGTAGGCCGAGCGCGACCAATCCTCCGCCGGGGCAGACCAATCGGGGGGATCGGGTTGGATCACGTTCCAGCGAGAATAGCCAATTTGCGCATCGTAGAGCAAGCGGCGTTGGGGATTGCTTAGGGTGGCGTAGGCTTCGTTGAGTTGTTGAAACTTGGCAGTGGCGACGGCTTGGGGGAGTTCCGTGGTGTCGGGATGATATTTTTTACTCAAATCCCGATAGGTGCGCCGGATTTCCAGCACCGATGCCGAGGGATGAACGCCCAAGATTCCGTAATAGCTATTGAGAATGCGGGTTTCGGCGGTGGGCGGGTGCTGGGACTCTGGGGCCATGGCAACAACAGAAAATTCTGCCCTATTCTAACGGCGATCGCACCAGCGCGGGGATCGTTCACCATCATCAGCCCTTTTCCGACGAACGCCCCTGACCGATCTGGACTGAATCGCCCCACCGTCAGATTCGGAGTTATGGTGCAATCCCTCGTAAAATATTGGCCAGTCATGATTTTTTTACAATTCCCGCGCTATGAATACGGCCCCCTTTGGTACGTGGCAATCTCCGATCACCTCTGATTCCATTGTTTCGAGTTCCATCGGTTTGGGGGGAGTCGCCCTTGATGGTGAAGATCTGTATTGGGTGGAAAGTCGGCCCTCGGAAGGGGGGCGGACAGTGATCGTCCGAGCCCAGGGGGAAACCGATTGTACTCCGGCTCCGTTCAATGTGCGATCGCGCGTTCATGAATACGGCGGCGGCGCGTCGTTAATTGCGGCTGGGGTGATCTATTTCGTCAATTTTGCCGACCAACGCATCTATCGCCACGCCCCAGGGGAAACGCCCCAACCCCTCACCCCAGAAAACCAGCACCGCTACGCAGAAATGCAACTGGATCGCCCCCGTAACCGCCTGATCGCCGTCGGGGAAGACCACAGCCAGGGCGGCCACGAACCGCGCAACCTCCTTGTCAGTATCGACCTCACCACGGGCGACGTGACCCCGATCGTGACGGGCAGCGATTTCTACGCTTCGCCGCGCCTTAGCCCCGATGGGACACGCCTCGCCTGGGTGGATTGGCATCATCCGCAAATGCCCTGGGATGGGACACAGCTTTGGGTGGCGGAATTTGACGAGTCGGGTAAATTAGGGTTGCCGCGCCGAGTGGCGGGGAGTAAAACCGAGTCGATCTGTGCGCCGCTGTGGTCACCGGATGGGGTGCTGTATTTTGTCAGCGATCGCAATAATTGGTGGAATCTGTACCGCGATCGCCATGGGGTGGAATTGGTCTATGAACAGGCGGCGGAATTTGGCTATCCCCATTGGGTCTTTGGCGTGCAGCCCTACCGCTTCCGCACCGCCGAGAGCCTGATTTGCACCTATAGCCACAACGGCCAGGATTATCTCGCGCAGTTGGATCTCACCAGCGGCATGTTAACCCCGATTGATCTGCCCTTTACCAGCCTCGGATCGTTACAAATCAGCG
>CAZCWE010000308.1:0-3393 GCA_964502285.1 uncultured Spirulina sp.
CTAACAGAGGAGTGAGCATGGTTCGCAAGGGATGAAGACTGTGAATGAGTTCAAGACTATTGCAGGGCCTGGATGAGGGGGAACGCCAGGATCATGCCAAAGAGAATCGTGCCGAGGATGATCGAGAGGGCATAAAACTGCACTTGGCCGGTGGTATTGTATTTCAGCCCTTGACCACTGGCCAGGGTGAACAGACCGACGAGGTTCACCGCACCATCGACGAGGATGCGATCGCACCAGTCCACCACCTTCGCCGCCAAGCCCACAGCGGCAATCACCGTCACTTTGTACAGTTGGGCCGTGTAGAGGTCGTAGGCAAAGAAATCCTGCACCGCCGGAACCGGGAGCCGAATCGGTTTCGCCACCCGATCACCGCTGTAGAGCCAGAGACCAACCCCCGCACCGACGACCGTAGAGGTGATCAGCAGTAGGGATGTGGGTGCAGCGATCGCACTCCAACTCGGTAGCAAGTCCAACACAACCAACAATTGGGGCAAGTGGAGGGCGACCCCCAACAGGATCATCATCGGCAGCACCAACGCCCACAGTCCTTCTGGGGAGCGGCGTGTCCAATCTGTCACCGAGCCGGTGAAGAGTTGGCCAAAGACCCGCGCCAAGCTACACGCCGTCAGGCCATTCACCAACAAAATGATCCCGAAGAGGAGAGGGGATAGACCCTTGGCAATGGCCAACCAGCCCCAAAAACAGCCCAGGGGCGGCACTGCGACTAGGGAGAGTGCGCCGACCACATAGCAGATCCCGGAGATAGGACGACGGGACCAAAGACCGCCGAGTTGGGTAATGTCTTGGGAAATATTGTTGAGAATAATGCCGCCGACACTCATCAGGATCAACGCCATAGCGATCGCATAGGTAAAGAGCAGCATCAATGCCGCATCACCTTGACCTGTGCCCACCGCGACGAAGACCACCCCTAGATAGGAACTCGTGGCGTAGGAAAAGACCCGTTTCACATCCACCTGAGCGAGGGCGATCACCGCACAGGTCACCGCCGTGAAGGCTCCGACGAAAATTTCTGCCGTCACCACCGCCGGCGACAGGTCTAACAGCGGCTGCATCTTGATCAAGACCCAGGCCCCCATGGACACCACCACCGCATTCCGGAGCACCGTCGCCGGCATCGGCCCTTCCATCGCCTCATCGAGCCACAATTGCAGCGGAATTTGCGCACATTTCCCGATCGGGCCAATGAGCAGGGCAGACCCTAACAAGGTTGCCGCCGTGGGGTCGAGGGGGTTCGTCTGAGCCCAGGCCGCTAATTCATCAAAGTTCCACGTCCCCGCCAAGGGGTAGAGGGCCACAACGCCCATCAGCAAGACCAAATCCCCCACCCGTTTGGTGAGGAAACCATCCCGCGCCCCGGTCACCACGAGGGATTGATTGAACCAGAAGCCAATCAGCAGGTAAGTCCCCAGGGTGAGAATTTCCAGCATCACATAGCTGAAAAAGAGAGAATTGGTGAGCGCCAGGGATGTCATCCCGACTTCAAAGAGGGCGAGGAGGGCATAGAAGCGGGCCCAGCCCCAATCCATTTCGAGGTAGGCGATCGCATAAATCTGCGTCAGTGCATTCAACCCCAAGATCACCATTAATGCACCCACCGTCGTCGCTGACGCTTGGACATCAAAGGCAATCTCTAGGTTTGCCGCATGGAGCCAATTGATCGAAAATTGATAGGGAGTTGACCACACTTCGCGCAGGGCAAACAAGCTGTGGGTAAACGCGGCTATCGTCATCAATAAATTGATGTAACCCGCAGGACGTGGGCCAGTGCGCCGGATCAGTCCCGGTGACCAGGGGATGGTCAATACCGCACCGATCAGCGCATAGCAGGGAATCAACCAAATGCTTTGACTAAAGGTATTCATCGAGAAATCGGTCATCCTAGTGGGGTAAAGCAGGGGCGAGACTTCAGCGATCGCATCGGAACATCACCGACAAAATCCAAACAGAACAAGTCTGCTTTTGCATGGATTCCGAGGGATTACATTGCTAAAAGTCTATGGCTTGATTGAAAGTATAGTGTTTTGTGAATGAAAAAACAAGTAAGATTGACTAATATCAATCTTGCATATTCGTAATCATTAGTGTCTAAACCTGAATGCAGCTCAGTCGTCCCATTGCACAATCAGGTAAAGTTAGCCCATCCGGGGTTCTGGTGCATCCAGAGGCAGACAGGATGGCTATTTAAAGCAGGTCAATGATAGGACTGGGTTTATGGGGGTTGTTGTTGTGGTGCTGCGCCTTGCCGGTGGGTTACGGCATGATGGCAGCGATCGCACCGGCCCATTCTCAATCCTTACGCCAGGGAGATCGCTTCATCCTTGCCAGTTGGTTGGGTCTGTTGAGCTTCGCCGTCACACTCCTGGGGCTCTCGCTATGGCTGCCCTTGACACCGTGGCTGATGTTCGCGTGGGTGCTGGGGGTCGGCTTGCCCTTGGGTTGGCTAGCTCGTCATGATCTGTGGCAACTACAACAGCACACTGGGCAAACCATCCGCGACTCTAAGGGGTGGGTCGGATTGGCGATCGCGCTCTCTGTCTGGGTTGCGATCGATGGGAGCCAATTAATGGTCTGGTATGACACGGGGCTTTATCACATCCAACAGATCCAATGGCTCCATCACTTTGGTACGGTTCCCGGTTTAGCCTTGATTCATCATCGTTTTGGAGTGAGCAGTGCTTGGTTCGCGCTCTTGGCTGTCTTCGATCATCGTGCTTTTGGGTTCGCGCTCTACTCTGTCGCGAATGCCTTCGTCATGGGGTTAGCGATCGCTCAACTCGTCATTGTGCTGCGTCGCCTTCAGCAGCGTCGCCCTCCTGAGTGATGGCTTTCTCATTGTCGCCTGGAGTTTAGTGCTGCCCCAACTGTGGTGGAGTACGATCGTCAACTCCACCTCCCCAGATTTGGTCGTAATCTTGCTCACCATTGTTACGGCCTGGGCCATGGTGATCAGTATCAACGAGCGACTGGCCCTTGTGCCCCTGTTGCTCGGTGCGCTCGCCTTCAGCCTCAAACCCAGTAGTCTACCCATTACCGGCGTGGTGTTCTTGTTTTATGTTTGGCGCGGGCCGAGGAAAGTGCAGCGATCGCTCCTCAGCATCAGCCTGATCGCAGGGATTGCCGCCCCACTGTTAGTCGCTAATCTAGTCACCTCCGGCTATCTGCTCTTCCCCTCCACCTTGCTCCGCCTCGATTTACCCTGGACGCTGACCCCCTCCGAAGCCCACACCCTCGCCAGTGCGGCCACCCACTGGGCCCGCTGGGCCAGCGTCACCCCCCTCAGTCCTGACCCTTGGGCTTGGGTTCAACCCTGGCTAGACCGCGAAACTCAACTCATTGTTTTATGGGGGCTAACGCTTTTGTTTGCGG
>CAZCWE010000308.1:3403-5517 GCA_964502285.1 uncultured Spirulina sp.
TGCCGAGCACGATCATCTGAAGACGGATGACGGCCGCCGTCGCGTGGTTCGTCACGGTCACGGGCCGGGGCGTGAAATCCTGACCGGCATCGGCCCGGTCACCGTCCCCGCCGGCGTCACGCGCGACTTCCAGCTGAACGGCGCGACGACGGATGACGAAGGCGGCGCGCCCATCGCGCACCACGAACACACCCAGGCCCTCGCGCTGGACCAGCAGTTGCAGGAGACCTACGGCGAGACCCTCGGCGATCTCGATCGCACCCCACCCGCTGGCCCGCCGCCACCCCCTATCTGCTTCTGCTGGGTCTAGGCGGTAGTATTTACGTCGCCATCCTTGCCCCCGCCTGGCGGTTTGGATGGGGGATGGCTTGTCTCATCCCGGCCTTAGGCCTCGCCCGTTGGTTTGAAACAAAAGGGCGCGATCGCCTTTACTTTCCCCTCGTCGCTGCGATCGTCGCCAACAGTTGGTTAAACCCCTCCAAAACATTGATCATTGTCTTCATGGTGAGTGCGATCGTCCTCAGCCTCATCGCAATCTTCCCCAAACAATTCTCCCCCTTCGCCATCCTGAGCTGTGTCGCCGTCCTCAGCCTGATCAGCATTGCCCCCAACCGCCTCCAAACCACCGCCTATCAACTCAATCCCCTACTTCCCCCCTCCATTGCCCCATTCACCCCCAACCCCTTGATCAAGCGCCATCAAAATGGGCTGACCTACTATCTCCCCTCTCCCCCCTCCGTCGCCCTCACCGCTGGCCCAGGTTCCGGAGCCGATCAGTGTTGGACAGCCCCCCTACCCTGCACCCCCCACTTAACCACATCCCACCTCACCCTCCGAAATCCTCAGCTTGGCTTACAGGCAGGCTTCCGACGTACCCAATAACCATGCGCCCTGCTGCATAAATTCACGCTTAGCGCTCCCACGGTGCAGAATCTGGGGCGAGAATTATTTCTAGGCCTTAACACAAAGTGTCAGACAGTATCTTAAACTGTATATTTAGTCACAAACTATCTAATGGTATCGTGGTGTTTTCCTGAATTTTCAACCCAGGGCGAAAGCACTAATGATAGAATCGCCATCAGATGAGGTTCAATCCATGGTGCCGTGAGCCGTACAGCAACACTTAATTATTTCCAGCCAACCCTGACTTCCCTTTCGGAACATAACCGCCTCCGCTTATTTTCCGGGTCAGCGAATATCCCCCTTGCCCAAGAAATCGCCCGCTATCTGGGCATGGACTTAGGCCCCATGATTCGCAAGCAATTTGCGGATGGTGAACTGTATATCCAAATCCAAGAGTCGATTCGCGGCTGCGATGTCTATATCATTCAGCCCACCTGCCGTCCGGTGAATGATCACCTGATGGAATTATTGATCATTATTGATGCCTGTCGGCGGGCTTCGGCGCGGCAAATCACGGCTGTCATTCCGTACTACGGCTATGCGAGAGCCGATCGCAAAACCGCCGGCCGCGAATCGATCACGGCGAAACTTGTTGCGAACCTCATGACCCAAGCTGGGGCCAATCGTATCGTCGCCATGGATCTCCATTCGGCCCAAATTCAGGGCTATTTTGATATTCCCTTTGACCATGTTTATGGGTCTCCCGTGCTCTTAAACTACCTCCTCAGCAAGCAACTAGAGGATTTAGTGGTGGTGTCCCCGGATGTGGGGGGTGTGGCACGGGCGCGGGCCTTTGCGAAAAAACTGAACGATGCACCGTTAGCGATTATTGATAAACGTCGCCAAGCCCATAATGTGGCGGAAGTGATGAATGTGATCGGGGATGTGCGCGGTAAGACGGCGGTGCTCGTGGATGACATGATCGACACGGGCGGCACGATCGCAGAAGGAGCCCGTTTCTTACGAGAACAGGGAGCGCGTCAAGTCTATGCCTGCGCCACCCATGCGGTGTTATCGCCCCCCGCCATTGAACGCCTGTCTAGCGGTGTGTTTGAGGAGGTGATTGTCACCAACTCGATTCCGCTCCCGGACGATAAACACTTTGAACAGTTGCGGATTTTGTCCGTGGCCAACCTAATCGGGGAAACCATTTGGCGCATCCACGAGGATAGCTCTGTCAGCAGTATGTTTCGTTAATCCCACGGGGAACC
>CAZCWE010000309.1:0-1097 GCA_964502285.1 uncultured Spirulina sp.
GGTTGGCGGGTGGGTGCGAGGGGTTCCCGGAAGGGCAAATTGAGGTGAACCACACCGGGATGAGGGTAGAGGGCGCGATCCCAGGCGTGGGAGGTCATCTGTCGCCACGATCGCACAATCTCCGGGTCGGGGCTGGGAATGGCCAATTCCATCTGCCAATTAGGATAGGAGCCAAAGAGTTTCAATTGATCGATGGCTTGGCCCGCGTGGCAGTGGCGCAGTTCCGGGGGACGGTCGGCCGTCAAGATCAGGAGAGGAACCCCGGTCATGGCGGCTTCGATCACTGCTGGATAAAAATTCGCGCCCGCTGTGCCAGAGGTGCAGACGAGGGCGACGGGGAGGCGCGATCGCTTCGCTACACCCAAGGCAAAAAAGGCCGCCGATCGCTCATCTAAACAGGGCAGCGTCGCCACCATTTCACAGGCCGCAAACGCCACCGCCAAGGGAGTCGAGCGCGAACCGGGACAGATCACCGCCTGCCGGAGTCCCCGCGCCGCCAAGGTTTGCACCAACACCGACCCACACAGGGTATTAATATTGCGATCGTCCAAGTCCCAGGATGCGATCGCCCGCTGCTGCTCGGCTTGCTCTAACCCGTCCCCCTGCGCCATGGATTAGTCAGCGCGATCCCCGTCCGGGTTGCCCTCATCCAAATTCGGAGTCTCGCCCACAGAGGAGTCCGCATCAGCAGGAGCTTGTTCTGCGATCGCGGCCGCACTGCGTTTAATCGGGTCTTTGTAGCGCGGCGGTGCTAACGAGAGGGCTAAACCGTAGAGGGCTTGAGCATCTTCGGTGCGGCCTTGGACGTTAAAAATTTCCGCTTTTGCCCAGACGGGTCGAAAATCCTCGGCATCCTTAGCAATCACTTGGTCATACACCGCGAGGGCTTCCGTCAAGCGTTCCTGTTGCTCATACACCCGTCCGAGCAACATTTGCACCGAGGCCACATCGATGGAATTGGGTTGGGCGGCGTTGGCTTGGGCGGCGGTTTTTAAGGTGGTTTGCAGCAAGCCGATGGCCCATTCCGGGCGGTCTTGTTGTAAACCAGGTTGCCCAGGCGGTCGGCTGATTCGCACTTGATGAGTGCAAAGTCGGCC
>CAZCWE010000309.1:1107-1805 GCA_964502285.1 uncultured Spirulina sp.
TGTAACTGTAGCGCCACCATACTTTGCAGGGCTTTAATATAGCCAGGGTGGTTGTCCAAGGCGGTTTCGTAGGCTTGGAGGGCTCCGGCTAAATCCCCAAAATATTGCCGCGTTTGACCCAGCAACAGCAGGTAATCCGGCTGCTCTGGCACTAGGGTCGCGAGGCGTTCGAGGGGAGCGATCGCCCCGTCGAGATCCCCCTGTTCGACCCGAACCTCCACCAAGCCTCGCAACGCCGTCACATTATCTGGCTCCCGCTCTAGCACCAATTCGTAGCCCCTCGCTTCTGCGGCCAGGTCATTATCCACCACCGGCACAGCATTGGGAGTGGGCGAAGGGGTCACCTGAGCCGGGATATTGCCCGACCCATTGCGCCACAGCCCCACCAACGGCACGAGGGAACCCCCGACAAACACCACTAAGAGGAGGACGAGAACAACGTAGACCCACAGACGACGCGATTGTGCCTTTTTTACAGCCATTTCTAAGACAACAAAAGAATAAAAAACTGACATCTACCGTAACCCCCGAAGAGAGCGACCCCGCCGCTTCAACGGAATACGAGAACCCTCACCGGCAGCAGGGGGCGATGTCTAACCCCCCCTGATGCCAGGGTAGCAGTCCCATCATTGTACCGTTGGATCATCCCCCAGCCACGATCTGCGTCAACACCCAGCGTCTTTGGTCTCCCCCTATTC
>CAZCWE010000309.1:1815-5503 GCA_964502285.1 uncultured Spirulina sp.
CGGTGAAATCATACGGATTCCCAGTTCCATGAATCGCATTAAGTACAATCATGACAACCATGGGCACGTCTGCCGTCAAATCTCATGAGGCCAATCGTGAGACCCCCCTAGTCACCCAGGGGACTTTCCCACTCACCATGTAAAGTAGAGAGAGACCGTACCCATACGGCTCTTCTTCACTGGTTCGAGACATCAGGAGACACTGGCTCCCCGTACCTCATGTCGAGGTGCGATCGCTTTGCTCCCCGATCACACGTTTTGTGATCATCACACCCGTTGCGTATCTCGCCAGTTGTCGAGCTTAGGATCTAGCACGATAATGAACAACACTCAAGCCGCTTCCGTCGAACAGTCCACACCGATCTCATCTACCAAACCACCCCGCTCCCAACCCATTCCGCCGCCTAGTGAACCTCGACAGTATCGGGCCATCGGTCTGGTTCATGGACGCTATGTCCCGTCGGAGGAACAACATACCAAAGGCATGGTGGTCACCGATGATGGGAGCGAAATTGATGCCGTACTCCTAGGGCGCGTCATTAGTTTGATCAAAAATCACCTGGATCTTGAAAAACCGCACCTTTGGGTCGTCTATCCGCGCACCCGTCAGCAGGAAGAAGAACTCCATGTGCAAATCGCTGGGGTTTGGGACCCGAAAAAACTTCACCCCAACCCCGAAAGTCTAGAATTACCAGACCCCGAAGACACCGAACCCTCCGAAGACCCCCAGATCAAACGCCCGCTCCGGCCGGTAGAGGTGTCCACACCCTCCGAGCCGCGCTGTGAGGATGGTTATTTTTCCGTGCGGGGGGAAGCGGTGTTCTGTTCTGCTGAGCAGGAGTTGGTGATTATTAAAATTCAGCAGACCTCTCGCAATCCTGAGGAAAAACGGAAAAAATCCTTTAAGCTCCACCTTAAAGGGGTGTTACCTGAAGAACGGCCCCTACGCCATTTCTGGGATGTCCACCTTATGCGGGACGGGCAACATTTAACGATCCAAGAAGCCAATGATATGGGCTTTATGCCCAAACCCAAGCCCCGGAAAAAGTTTGACAAGAAACGGGGCGGCGGCTTTCAGAAGCGGTATTCGAGCCGACCGAGTAAAGCCGTTAAGCCGGGGGATGAGGGGCCGAGTCGCGTCTCGAAACCTATTCCCAAAAAACGGAATCCGTCCCCGGACAGCGCAGAGTAATAGGCGTTGGCCCGGTGCCATCTCTGCCTGTGTATAGTGCAAAACCCGCTGCTTTCCCTGAGGAGAGCGGCGGGTTTTAACTTGGGTTTTAACTATGGAGTGCCACGTTGGTGACGGTGGCGGAGTGAGATTGGCAGCGGGTTTAAGTCCCTACAAGGAGGAACCTAAGCCAGCGTAAGCACCGTAAAAGAACAGCCCCACAATCCCAATCGCACCCATACCGGCAACTACGCCAACCACCCAAAGGGGAATTCGCCCATCTGCAAACATCTGTCTATCCTCCTAAATTTCAAGTCTTAAACGGTGATTAGTTAAAGAAGTAGCTCGAAAACAAAACACCCAAAACAAAGATTAACAGCAGCCCCAAGAATAGGGAGGTGCGGTTGAGTTCAACGGGTTGCTTGTTGGGGTTATTAGAACGTTCCATGGGGTCTCCTAACGTTGAATAAATTGCATGGCGGCGATCGCACCTAGGAAAAATACCGAGGGGACAGCCAAGGTGTGAACTGCTAACCAACGCACTGTAAAAATGGGGTAAGTTACAGGTTGGTTTCCGGACGGATTAGTCATAGTTTATAACCTTTATTTCTGAATAGAGATGTTGACTATTTATTGAAAACTTCGATCTGCTTTGTTGCGTCATAGCGATCCGACACAATCGGCATTTCTTGGCGATCTTGGGTGAAATATTCATTCGGACGGGGGGTGCCGAAAGCATCGTATGCAAGCCCAGTGCTCACAAACAGCCACCCAGCAATAAACAGCATCGGAATCGTGATGCTATGGATTACCCAGTAACGGATACTGGTAACAATGTCGGTAAATGGCCGTTCTCCGGTTTGTCCTGCCATCTTAAAGTGTCTCCTTTGACAAACATTAAAGTCTACTGTACACCATTAAAGAATCGCTTGTTCAGGGAACGAGCAATTCCAATTTGGCTATGCGATTTCATCGCTGGGTTCATAGCGCAGTAAAGCGCCGCGATCGCCCAAGATGAAACCATGTTCTGCATCGAAGAAAACGATGCGATATAAATTAGCGGGGACGCTTTCCACCTCGCGATCTTTTTGCCAGGTTTCTCCCTGATCAAAACTGACGAGGAGGTTGCCACTGCCACCGGAGACCCACAGTTCCTCCGGAGTTCGATAGGCTACGTCTAGCAGTCCCCAACTGGTGGAAAATTCGGGGTAAATTTCTTCACCCCAGGCCTCATCCTCTGCACCAGCCTCCGGTTGTGAGAATTGCAACTGTCCACCGCGAGCAATCAGCCATTGACGACCGTCCTCAATAAAGCCCATATTTTGGAGCCGACGGGAGCTGGTGCGTTGGTGGGGAGCCCATTCATCATCCCCTGGATGCCAAGTGGAGTAGAAGTTTCCTTTGGCGGAAACGGCGAGATAGTCCCCAGCGGGCGATCGCGTCATATTCCGCACTACCCCCACAGACCCCTGTACGAGGGCGTGCCAATTCCTGGCTCCGTCATCCGTGCGATAAATTGCCCCTAAATCCGTGGCAAGCTCAGCACTATCCGGGCCAAGGGCCGTGATCATATAGGGAGAGCCGGGGAGCTTACTACTCAGGATAACGCGAGTCCAGTGTGCCCCTCCATCATCAGTGTGCAGCAGGATGGACGGTTTACCGACAATCCAGCCTTCTTGACCGGCAAAACTGACCGACAGAAAGCTCACCTTTTCCTCGCCGAGGTCAATGATGCGAGGCTCCCAGGTTTGGCCGCCGTCGGTGGTTTCAAAAATACTAGAGCGGCTGCCCACAATCCAGCCGTGGTCTGGATTGTCAGTAAAGCCCACATCGTAGAGGCTGGCATCGGTGGTGAGGTCAACCACCTGCCACGGGTTCGCGCTCACACTGGGGACGCTGCTGCACGCCACGCAGAAGATCGCGAGACAGGCAATGATCAGAAGTTGCTTGAATTTATTGAATACGAGGTTCATAGGATCATCGGTTAAATCGGCCGGGTTTGAAGCCGCAGTTAGCGCAACCCGTAGAGACTGAGGAAAAATAACACGCCCACGGCCAAGGCTCCAAAAATGAGTAGGTTTTTTTGGTTGGGGGTGAGGGTGTTCACCCCGAAGCCATAGGTGAGGTTTTCTTGGAAACCAGAGGGAGCGTTAGCCGCGCCAATATTCCGGAATTGGGTTCGACGCACGCCGCAGACTGGGCATTTCCAGGTTGCAGGCAGATCGACAAACTCTGTGCCGGGGGCAACGTTGTTGTTGCTGTCCCCTTTTTCTGGTTCATAAACGTAGCCACAACTGAGGCATTCGTACTGGGGTGATGCTTGTTCAGCGAGGGTCTTTTCCTGAGCACTCGGATTGTCAGTACTCGGATCTTCGTGAGCACTTGGACTCATGGTGTGGTTTTTGTGAATATTAAAAACTTTGTTACAAATTATCGCATAGTTTTAACCCAAAGCGAGGCTTGTCTCTGGTTCGGGTGGGGGGATGGTCTGGAAAACGGGGGAGGGGTCAGGAGGTG
>CAZCWE010000310.1:0-1648 GCA_964502285.1 uncultured Spirulina sp.
TCGGGGTTGGGCAAACCCACGACGTTAAACGGACAGGGAGAGAAGGTAAGACCCCGGTTGGGGCGGTTCTCGATGAGCTGTCTACCCATCAGGAAGTTAGCCATTCGGCTCGCTAGACTGGGAATCCCCACGCCTTTAGGCTGGGGAGGATGTCAACAAGCTCGGCTGTTGCTGGTGGGGATACCGCCGGGCGATGTGCGCGCAGGGAGCATCTTTCGGGTTGCCGGTTCCACGGCCCGGGTGGTGGTGCAGGAGCGGCGCGGCCTGATCGCGGTGGGCCAGATGCGCGGTCAGTTGCAACCGGGAATGACGTTGCAGGCATAGGGTCACCCTTGAGCCGCGAGGGTGTGGTAACGCTCAGGGGTTAAGTCCATCACATTCGCCAAAACACAGGCCGCGCCGTGGGTCTGGAGGGTTTCTCGGTAGGCTTCGCAATGGTGGGGGTCGGCTTGGACGTGGGGCGGGAGGATGCCGACGGCGATGAATTGCTGCTGGGGGCGTTGGGCTTGGGCCTGTTGTACGGTTTGGAGGTCTCCCACGGTGTCCCCGACATAGAAAATGGGCTGAGTTGGGTTGGGAGCTAACTGCTCCATGACGGCAAACAGGCCGGTGGGGTCGGGTTTGCCGGGGCCGTCTTCCATGGCGAACAGGGGGGGATGCCCCAGGCCGAGACGATTGGTGAGGGCATAGAAGGCTTCGTCTCGCATTGCCCCGCTGAAAAAGCCCCAGGGAATCTGAGCAGCGGTGAGGGTGTGGAAATAGCCGGGGCTGACGAGGAGGGGTTCGGTGGTGATATAGCCGTCCCAATTTTGGCCCCGATAGCGGGCTTGGAAAAAGTCGATGAGGGCAGCGTAGTCGAGGGGATGGGTGGTGCGGTGGGGGGCGTTGTGCTCTGGATCGCGCCCCTGCCCTTCGTAATAGCGATAGATCAATTCTTGAGACGCTTCCCAATCGTTATTCCAAATTCCTTCGCTTTTGAGTTGGTCGATGTCCTGGAGGGTGGGGCGAAAGTTGCCCTTGGTGTAATGTTCGACGGTGTCTGCGATCGCCCGTCGATAGGACTGAGTTACATCCCGAATCACCCCATCAATATCAAAAATAATCATGCTCGTTGTCTGTCTCGGTTTCCAACCATCTCGCCAATAAAGCCAGCGAATTTTGAAAACTACGATATAATTGTGGAATTGTGAATTTATAGTTTAACTCTACACAGAACACTAATTTCGGAGGTTTACTTGGAGTCAGCGCGTTTTATTCTGAAAATTTTATGGCTTGATGCGAATGTCGCAATTGCCGTCGATCAAGTTGTGGGTAAAGGGACGAGTCCCCTCACCCCCTATTATTTCTGGCCCCGCAACGATGCCTGGGAACAACTCAAAACCGAACTCGAATCCAAGCATTGGATCAACGAAGTCGAGCGGATTGCCCTCCTCAACCAAGCCACCGAGGTGATCAACTACTGGCAAGAAGAAGGCAAGCGCACGCCGATGAATGTGGCTCAGGACAAGTTCCCGGAAGTGGTCTTCACAGGCAGCAACTAGGGCGAGTTGATTGTGAGTTGATTCTGAATCAATCCTCAAGCCACCTAAACAAAAACGTTAGAGCATAACACTCTAACGTTTTTGTTTTGGATGAGTGATTTCGCTCA
>CAZCWE010000310.1:1658-4295 GCA_964502285.1 uncultured Spirulina sp.
AAGCGCACGCCGATGAATGTGGCTCAGGACAAGTTCCCGGAAGTGGTTTTCACGGGCAGTAACTAGGGCGAGTTGATTCTGATCAATCCCCAGCTCAAGCCCCCTAAACGAAAACGTTAGAGTGTTATGCTCTAACGTTTTTGTTTTGGATGAGTGATTTCGCTCAATTGCTTAGCTTTTCACCATGCCGCCGGCGGCTTGAAACAGCGATCGCGTCCGACGCAGGGCTTGATTCGCTTGGATCTTGCCTTGGCGATCGTCAGCACCCACGGCACTGACGGCCGATTGAGCCGCTTCATAGTCTTGGCGGGCAGCCTCAAGGTCAATATTGCTACCTTGCTCAGCCCCATTCACCAAGATCGTCACTTGATCTTTTTCAACTTCGGCAAAGCCACCCATGAGGGCGATCGCCTGCCAATCCTTCTCAGCCCGCACACGCATCACCCCAATATCTAGGGCGGTTAATAACGGCGCGTGACCACCTAAAATTCCAATTTGCCCCGTGATGCTCGGAAGAATAACCTCTTGGGCTTCTCCGTTCCACACGGTTTTATCCGGGGCAATTACACGCACACTTAATGACATTGCTCTTACTTCACTGCGGATTAGTTCAACCAAATCGAATCACGTTGAACCCTTCAGCCCCTGGCTATTTTTCCCAGCAACTGAAGGGTTTTTAGATCAACGTTTAGCCTTTTTGCTTCAGTTTTTCGGCTTTTGCGATCGCTTCATCGATGTTACCCACCAAATAAAACGCTTGCTCAGGCAGATCATCCAACTCACCCTTCAGGATCATTTGGAAACCCTTGATCGTTTCATCGAGGGGCACATATTTACCCGGAGAACCGGTGAACACTTCCGCCACGAAGAACGGTTGCGACAAGAACCGCTCAATCTTCCGGGCGCGATCCACCGTGCGGCGATCGTCTTCCGACAATTCATCCAGACCCAGAATCGCGATAATATCTTGCAATTCCTTATAGCGTTGTAGGGTCGATTGCACCGCCCGCGCCGTATTGTAATGCTCATCGCCCACAATGTTCGGCTGCAACATCGTCGAAGTCGAACCCAAAGGATCAACCGCCGGATAAATCCCCTTCGAGGCCAAGCCCCGTGACAACACCGTCGTCCCATCCAAGTGGGCAAAGGTGGTTGCCGGAGCTGGGTCAGTCAAGTCATCCGCAGGCACGTAGACCGCTTGAATCGAGGTAATTGAACCCTCTTTCGTGGAGGTAATCCGTTCTTGGAGGTCACCCATATCCGTCCCCAAGGTGGGCTGATACCCCACAGCGGAGGGCATCCGACCCAAGAGTGCGGACACCTCTGCACCCGCTTGCACAAACCGGAAGATATTGTCCACAAACAAGAGCACATCTTGCTTGTTGACATCCCGGAAGTGCTCAGCCATCGTCAACGCCGACAGCCCCACCCGCATCCGTGCGCCAGGCGGCTCGTTCATTTGCCCGTACACCAAGGCAATTTTCGAGTCGTTGAGGTTTTCCGCGTTGATCACGCCGGATTCGATCATTTCGTTGTAGAGGTCATTCCCTTCACGGGTCCGTTCCCCCACACCACCGAAGACCGACACCCCACCGTGGTTAATGGCGATGTTGTTGATCAGTTCCATCATGATCACGGTTTTGCCAACCCCAGCCCCACCAAACAGGCCGATTTTGCCGCCCCGACGGTAGGGAGTCAGCAGGTCGATCACTTTAATCCCCGTTTCAAATACGGTGGGTTTGGTGTCGAGTTCGGTCAGGAGGGGAGCCGAGCGGTGGATGGGGGTCGAGCCTTCGGCGTTCACGTCCCCTTTGTTATCAACGGGTTCACCGAGAACGTTGAAGATCCGTCCTAGAGTGGCTTTACCCACGGGGACGCTAATGGCATCGCCGGTGTCCACTGCTTCCATGCCGCGCACCAGTCCATCGGTGCTGCTCATGGCAACGGCGCGGACTTGGTGATCACCGAGAAGCTGTTGAACTTCGCAGGTTACGGCGACTTCATTGCCTGCTGAATTCCGACCGGCAATGCGGAGGGCATTGTAAATTTGCGGCATTTGACCGCTGGGAAACTCGACATCGATAACGGGGCCGATTACTCGTGTAATTCTTCCGATGTTTGTCTTTTCTGTTGTGGCTACCATGCTCAGATTTGCTATACAGTCTTTGGGTGAGTCTTAACGGATCTTGAAGGGGTCTGACCGCCCGTGCAACTAACGGTTGTAGGGGCAAGGGGTCAGGGGTCTCAAGGCGATGAAAACCGAACCATCACCGCCTGTGTTGACAGATCGCGATGATTGCCGACGGGGGGAACGCTCACGGGCTGACCGGGAAATGGGGGCAGGCGAGGCGTGGTCGTCAAGGCAGGCTTTCAACGGAGTGAGCAGGATGCTCAGGATGATTGCACAAGTTGTTTTTTAGGGTGTGCGACTCCGGAACGGATGACTCACACGTTGTTAAACGAATGTGAAATTTTCCACTCTACAGATTATCATTCTTTCGCCCTCTTCACGCGCATTCGACTCTAGATCGACGAGAGGGAGCGGCGTGGGGTGCTGAGATGGAATTGTCTTCCGTCGGGGGCGGTGTTGGAACGGATTTTCCGACTGAACTGATGCAGCACTAACGTCTACGGCTA
>CAZCWE010000310.1:4305-5484 GCA_964502285.1 uncultured Spirulina sp.
GATTATCATTCTTTCGCCCTCTTCCTCGCATTTGCCCTCCAGATCATTGGGGGCAGGAGGGTGGAGGGCTGGGATGGAATTTTAGCTGCTCTGGTCGGGGATTAGGGATGGATTTTCCCGTCGGGCTGATGCAGCACTAACGTCTACGGCTACTATAGTATGAGAAAACGCTTACTCTGCTCCTATTGTGGGTGAGGCTTTGGCGTTCTCTTCTATTGCCTGCGCTTGTTGACCGCTTTCGTGCTTGAGTCAGATTGATGAAACAGACGAATCAGCCATTGCACCTCGAATTTGATACCGACCGTGCGTATATTCCAATTATTTACGAGGAGCGGGAAGTGGGGTTTTGTACGCCCGAAATTGCAGCGCGGATTGTGGAGACGCTGAATGAGGATGAGCAACTCCATGAGGATAATGAGACGCTGACGAAGGCGTTGCAGATGGTCTGTCGGGATTTGCTCAAGAAAACGGGGGGCAATCCGGCGAATGTGACGCGCTTGATGGAGCGGTATTTGGAGAATGCGAAGCGGCCGGAGCATGGGACGCGGGCGATCGCATTCCTGCTGCGCGATCGCCAACAGGAACTCGATGTCAGCGATAAAGAGTTTGTCTTTTTCTGCAATTCCTACCGCCTGTCACCCCAGGAATTGCGCGATATCTACCGGGGTAAAGATATCACCGATAATCAAATCAAAGTCCTGTCGCGGATTCTCGGTAAATCCGTCGAGGATATCCGCAATATTCGCGATGGCTTTAGCAATAATGAGATGAATACCCTGGCACGGATTTTGGGTACATCGGCCCAGGAATTAACGGAACTGCTGAAATAGAGTGCCTCGGTTGTCCTAGCGATCGCTCGCCATCCCATCCCATCGATTCGGGGAATATGGCACAATGGGGAACGTTCTCTTGATGCTGAACCCCCAACCTATGGCTAAACGTCTTCCCTTTGACTCTAGTGAAATCACCACCCGCGCTGATGAATTAATGGGCGCAGCGTCTAACCGTTACCGGATTACGGTGCAGGTGGCCAACCGGGCGAAACGTCGTCGGTACGAGGATTTTGAGAATTTGGATGATTCACTGATGAAGCCGGTGATTCGGGCGGTGATTGAAATGTCCGATGAGCTGACGCAACCGGAAATTATTAGCGACTAGGAATGGGAAAACAGGGGCGAT
>CAZCWE010000311.1:0-4827 GCA_964502285.1 uncultured Spirulina sp.
CTTGCCCTGAGCTATGTCGAAGGGGCGAGGCTTGAAACCCATTGGTTTTGGTCAGAATAGGCTACTCGAAACACCACGACAAGCGATCGCTGTTGGTTGGCGAATGTGGCGCGATCGCCCCTCCATTTTTTACACTGAGAATCTGTAACGTTTCTTTACAATTCACACCATGACCGCCACCAACACCGCCCCGACTTGGGAAATCAAGCTGCTCTACGATGGCCAATGCCCGATCTGTGTCCATGAGGTGGACTTTCTCCGCAAACGGGATGGGGAGCAGGGTCGTTTAGCCTTTGTGGACATCATGGGCGATGACTATGATCCGGCGGCGCATGGTGGGGTGAGTTTTGAGGATGCCATGGGACGGATTCATGCTGTGCGGGCGGATGGGACGGTGCTGAAAAATGTCGAAGTGTTCCGGCAGATCTATGCGGTGATTGGTTTGGGCTGGGTCTATGCGGCGACCCGTTGGCCGATTATTGGCCCGATTGTGGACTGGCTCTATGGGGTTTGGGCGGCGCTGCGGCTGCCGATTACCGGTCGCCCCAGTTTGCGGCAAATTGTCGCCGAACGGGACGCGAAACGCTGTGAACGCGATCGCTGCCAAGTCACCCCCAACGCCTAAAAACCGCACCCGCATCATCAATTCCCATGGATTATGATGCGAATATGAGTGCCGCCGTTGTTTAGAACGGCGGCAACCATTCCAGATCATTTATCCCCCACCCATCAATGATCACCGAAGCCATCACCCTCAATTTTCAAACGGTTAATCTGACCAATGACCAGTTTCATCAACTGTGTCAAATTAATACCGATTGGCAACTGGAACAAACCGCCCAAGGAGAACTGATTATCATGCCGCCCGTCGGTGCAATTAGTGGGAATCGAGAATCGGAATTTAACGCGGACATTGTGATTTGGAATCGCCGAACAAAACTCCGTAAAGTCTTTAGCTCATCTACCATTTTTTGTCTACCCAATGGGGGCAAGCGATCGCCCGATGTGGCTTGGATTCGGAATGAACGCTGGGCGGCATTAACACCAGATGAGCAGGAAAAATTCCCGCCGATCTGCCCGGATTTTGTGATTGAACTGCGATCGCGCACCGACAATTTAGAGCAACTCCGCACCAAAATGCAGGAATACCTCAGCAGCGGTTTACACCTGGGATGGTTGATTGATCCCCAAGGGCAACAGGTGGAAATTTATCGGCGCGATCGCCCCGTCGAAACCCAACCCTTGCCGATCACTTTATCCGGAGAAGACATTTTGCCGGACTTAGAGATCACCGTAGAACCGTTTTAGCCGAGATGATCTTCGCTGCGAGGGTTATTCGGCCGATGGGGGTTGAGGGGTGACTTGACCATTTAACTCCTGGAGGAGGGTTTCAAGTTCTTGGGTGAGTTCGCCGTATTCTGCCCAGTTCCCGGACTGGAGAGCGTCTTGGGCAGCTTGGTAGGTTTGGAGGGCTTCTTGGGCCAGGGGGGTGAGGTTGGGCGCGGGTTGACTGGGGGTTGCTGGAGTTTGGGGCGATTCTGGCTGTTCAGTTTGCGCACCAAACACAACGGCTAAGGACTCTTCTAAGGTTTCGCGCATGATGATGTTTTCATCGTAGGCGACGATCACTTGTTTGAGTTCAGGGAGTTCACTTTGTTCGGCACGTAAATAGATGGGCTCGACATAGAGTAACGAATTTTCTAAGGGGATGACTAAGAGGTCGCCGCGAATCACTTTTGATCCTTCTTGACTCCAGAGGGTGAGTTGTTGGGAAATGTCGGAATCTTGATCGATGCGGGCTTCGATCTGTTGGGGCCCGTAGATGAGTTCCTGTTTGGGGAAATCATAAAGGAGGGCAGTGCCGTAATTATCCCCATCACAACGAGCCGCCATCCAGGCCACCATATTGTCTTTGTTCACTGGCGTAAACGGCAAAATTAAGAGGAATTCTTCTTGCTCGGATTCGGGTAATTTCATGATCACGTAGTAGGGTTCCATCACCTCCTCTTGATCTTCGTAGAGTTGGGTGGGTAAACGCCATAAATCTTCTTGGTTGTAGAAGACTTCGGGGCTTGTCATGTGGTAGGACAAATACATTTGCGCCTGGATTTGGAAGAGATCCACGGGGTAGCGGAAGTGGGCGCGAATATTGTCGGGAATGGGGTCGTTTGTAAAGAGGCTGGGGAAGATTTTGGCGTAGGTTTGGAGGACGGGATCGCTTTGATCGACGGCGAACAGTTGCACCGTGCCGTCGTAGGCATCGACGAGGATTTTGACGGAGTTGCGGATGTAGTTGAACCGGGGGGAAATGGGTTCGGAGTAGGGGAAGCGATCGCTAATCGTATAGCCATCAATCAGCCATTGCAGCCGACCGTCAATGATGGCGAGGTAGGGGTCACGATCGAGGCGGAGGAAGGGGGCGAGGCGTTGGACGCGATCGCGAATTGTGCGGTGATAATGGATGCGCGATGCGGGGGTGAAATAGTTCGAGATCAACACCTTGAAATCGCGGCGATCGATGGCGTAGAGCAAGCGATGGAAAAAGGTGGGCATCGGCACACCGCCCGCCCCATCGTAGCGATTGGCGGCATTTTCTTCCCCAATGGGATAGTCAAATTCATCGGTGCTCATCCCCGTATAGATGAAGGTGTCCGTGGCTTCCCCGTAGTAGATGCGGGGCTGATCGATGGTGATATCTACAGAGGTTTTGGGGGGAATGTCTTGGATGAAGAGTTCCGGCAGGCCTTGGGGGGTGACACGGTTCACCGGACTCATGACTGCGCCGTAGCCGTGGGTGTATTTGAGGCGTTGGTTGACCCAGGTTTGGGCGCGATCGGGGACTTGGGTGTAGTCCAGTTCGCGCCCGGCGAGCATCACTTGGCGATAGTTCTGATTGAGAACGTAGCGGTCGATGTCCACATCCCGAAAGCTGTAGTAAAGGCGCAGTTCTTGCAGTTCGCGGTAGGTGCTGAGGAGGGGGCGATAGTCCCAGAGGCGGATGTTGTTGATCGTGCCGGGGTTGGCATTGAGCACCTCCCAATTGAGGTTGGATTCAACGGGGTAGGGTTGGGTTTGGATTTGGTCGAGGCCGTAGGCTTGGCGGGTGAAGTCGAGGCTGTGGTTGATGTAGGGTTTTTCTTTGGTGAGTTCGTTGGGGGCAACAAGCAGATTTTGTTCAAGGGCGGGGAGGACGGTAGGCAGGAGCAGCGCGATCGCCACATAACCCGTCACCGTCACGATCGCTAAGGCCACCCCATTGCGCCGCAACGACCACCACAACAGACCCGCTGCGATCGCCCCCCCTAAACTCAATACCGCCAAGGACAGCAACCGCGAATGCACATCGGTATAGCCCGCGCCAAACACCACCCCGCTGGGGGAATAGAGCAGGTCGTAGCGTTGCAGCCAATAGCTCCAGCCAATCAGCAACATCAAGAGGCTGAGCAAGATCGTGAGATGGGCTTTGACGCGGCCAATGACAATATTTTGCCAACCCCGCCCCGCGTCAATGCTGCCCTTGAGCACATAGACCGGAATTGTGGTGGCTAAACTGCCCACGACGAGATAGATTAACCAATTTTTTAACTGAGCATAGGCGGGCAATTGGAACACATAAAAGCCAATATCTTGGCCAAAAATCGGATCACTACTGCCGAAGTCGGTGCTGTTGAAATATTTCCACACCACTTCCCAGGCTTCGGTAAAGCCGCTCGCCCCGGAAATCGCCAGGAAAATCGACAACCCCACCGCCCCAATGCTGACCAAGGTTTGCACCGGCATCGAATCCGGAGATAACCCCGACTTGAGCCGGAACACACTGTAACGGGTCAGGTGCAGCGCCAGTTGATAGTTGCCCCAAAAACAGAGGAAGAACAACAACGCCGACAGTCCCCAGGCCACCGCTCGCCCCACCAGCAGCGTCATGAAAACCGGCGTTTGGTCGAGGGTGTCGTACCACCACCATTCAGTAATCAGATGCACGGTGGGGGAGAGGATCAGAACGACACCAATCACCAGACCAATGAGAATAAGGCTCAGTTTTGACGATAAACGCACGAGGGTTTCAAACGAATGAGGAACAGGGGAAAAGTAGACGGCGTGGGACTAGGCAGCGATCGCACAGCTAAAAATTAGGCTTTAGCGTAGGGTGGGTTAGGCGGCTTCAACATAGGCACTGACTGTAATCTAGCAATCCGCCGTAACCCACCAATGAGAGTATGTCGCTAGGCAGCGATCGCATCATGCAGCCATTGCACCAGTTGCGGCCCTTGCATCAACCCTTCTAACCGTTCGGCGGGTTGACCTTGTTTGAATAAAACCAAGGTGGGGAGGGCTTGGATACCATAGCGGCTCGCCAGTTGGGGATATTTATCTGTGTCAATTTTAACGATTTGGATTTGATCTTTCAGTTGGTAGCCCACTTCTTCGAGGAGCGGGGCCATCATCTGACAGGGGCCGCACCAGGTGGCATAGAAATCTACGAGAATGGGCTTTTCGGCTTGGGTGAGGAGGTCTTCAAAACTGGTGAATTGTTTTTTAACAGCCATAGTTGCAAAGGGGTGAAGAGTGAGAAAAGCGGGTGAATCGAACCCCGTCACGGAAATTGCTGTAACTTGCCGCTGGGCAAATTGATTTTGGGGCCAAATTCGGGGATCGTTAAAACTGTACAGACTTTCACGATAAACAAAACTATGGAACGCCTGCCGGAATCATTACAAAAACTTCAAGGGAAAGTGGCGATCGTGACGGGGGCATCGCGGGGGATTGGCAAAGCGATCGCGCTCCATCTAGCCAGCGAAGGGGCCAAAGTGGTGATTAACTATGCCC
>CAZCWE010000311.1:4837-5408 GCA_964502285.1 uncultured Spirulina sp.
GGTGAACGTCAGTGAGGCCGCCGAGGCAGTGGTCGCGGAGATTAAAGCGGCAGGCGGAGAAGCGATCGCCGCCCAGGCCGATGCCGCCCAAGCCGACCAAATCGAAGCCCTGATCACCCAAACGAAAAAAGACTGGGGCAGCCTCGATATTCTCGTCAACAACGCCGGCATCACCCGCGACACTCTGCTGCTCCGGATGAAGCTCGAAGACTGGCAGGCGGTTATTGACCTCAACCTCACCGGGGTCTTTATCGCCACCCGCGCCGCCAGCAAAATCATGCTCAAACAACGCAGCGGCCGGATCATCAATATCGCCTCCGTGGCTGGGCAAATGGGCAACCCCGGCCAAGCCAACTACAGCGCCGCCAAAGCTGGCGTGATCGGCTTCACGAAAACCGTCGCCAAAGAACTCGCCCCCCGTGGCGTTACCGTTAACGCCGTCGCCCCCGGTTTCATCGCCACGGACATGACCCACGGCCTCGACAGCGACGAAATTCTTAAATTCATCCCCCTCGGTCGCTACGGTCAACCGGACGAAATCGCCGGGATGGTGCGTTTCCTCGCCGCCGAC
>CAZCWE010000312.1:0-5405 GCA_964502285.1 uncultured Spirulina sp.
GTTGACACAACGTTTTCCGCATTCGATACCTATAAGCAAAATTATCCGACACCAGACTCGGACTTTGGAACGGGTGGAACTTTTGTTGACTTTGGTGCAACGTTCTTGGGGAATCCTCTTCCTTCGACGGTTTATAATTTTTCCGATTCGATCGCGCACACCAGCGATTCCATCACATTTTCTTTCAGTAGTGCGGGGTTGCAAGAACTGTTTGATGAAAGCTGGGGGCTGGATAATTTCACGGTGTCCACGGATTTCTTGCCCGCCTCTGCAACCTATAACAACACGGGCAGCGCCACGGGGGGCAATATTACCGCCTCGAACCTGACGACGTTGAACGGGCCGATTATTTTGGATGCTCGCGATCGCATCTCCCTCAGCGATACCGTCAATTCCAACGGCGGCGATATTTCCCTCAACGCCTCTGATATTGCCCTCACCAACGCCACCCTCACCAGTGAAGCCGGAGCCATTACCCTCACCGGCAGCGGCGGCGTGACCGTCCAAGATTCCAAACTCCAAAACGCAGGCGGAACACTCGCGATCCAAAGCACGGGCGATGTCACCCTCTCCGGTACCGAAATGACCTCCTTTGTCCATAACACCGCTGCCACGGGGACGATGGCGATCGCAGGCGATACCGTCACGGTTGACGACAAGAGCGATATCGGCACAGTCTCCACCGGCAGCGGCAACGCAGCCCCGATCACTGTCACCGCCAATCAACTGGTCATGCAAACCGAGGGGGCGATCGGTTCTCTGAATGGGGGCAGTGGTCGCGGCGGCAGCGTCACCATCAACGTGGATCAGTTGCGCATGAGCGACACCGGAACCCAGATCGGCACAAGTACCATCGGCTCAGGGGTGGGCGGCAACCTGGTCGTCAATGCCCGGACGGTGGAACTGTTACGTGGGGCAAACCTGGGGAGCAATACCCAGGGGGGCAGCACCGGCGCAGGAGGAGCAACGATTGTGACGGCTCGTGAATCGGTGCTCCTCGATGGCGGTGAGCCGGGGGACTACGACCCCGATATTCAGAACCTAACCGCGATTTTGCGCGATGTGGACACTGGGTTCAGCACCTTTACCCGTGGGTCTGGCCAAGCCGGACGGCTGGAGGTGAATACGCCCCGCTTAGCGGTTCGCAATAGTGCAGGGATGACGGCTTCAACCTTGGCCAGTGGGAATGCGGGAACCCTAGAGATTAATGCTGATGTGGTGCAACTTCAGGGCAAAGGCGGTTTAGGCAGCGTTTCATCGGCAGACGGCAATGCCGGGGCCATTGAGATCAACGCTCAGACTGTGGCCCTGAGTGGGGGGACGATAATTAGTGGGGATGCCTTGGGTTCGGGGGACGGGGGGAATCTAACGGTGAATGCGAATACCGTCACGATGCAAGGTGGATCGCGCATTGGGGCCGCAGCCTCAAGCTCCGGCCAGGGCGGCACGATCGCTATCACCACGCGCACCCTCGATATCACCGGCCAAACGAGCAACGGCAACACCCCCAGCGCCATCGCCGCCACCACCTTCGGCTCTGGCAATGCGGGACAGATAACCCTAAGGGGCGATCGCATTACGGTGGCGAATCGAGCCGCCGTGAATTCCAGTACCCTGGGGTCAGGCAATGCGGGGCAAATTTTGATCCAAAGCACCGATACCCTTGATATTGATAACGCTGTGGTGGCGGCAGCAGTGGGGACGGGGGCAACGGGCAATGGGGGAAATGTCCTCCTTACGGCTCCGAATCTTACCCTGGCGAACGGGGCAGCGGTGACTAGTAGTTCCCTGGGCCAAGGGGTGGCGGGAAATATCACGACGCGGGGCGATCGCCTCCGGTTGAGCGATCGCGCCAGTATCCAAGCCGAAACCCGCCAAGGGGACGGCGGCAACATTTCCCTCACAGCAAGTCAGTGGGTGATTCTCCGCCACAATTCCAACATTTCCACCACCGCAGGCACGGCGGCATCCGGGGGCAACGGCGGCAATATTGCGATCGCCACCGAATTTTTACTCGGTGTGCCGAGTGAAAACAGCGACATCACCGCCAACGCCTTCACCGGCAACGGCGGACGGATTGACATTGAGGCAACGCAGATTTACGGGTTTAGCACCCTGGGCTATCTGACCCCATTGAGCGACATTACCGCTAGTTCTGAGTTCGGCGCGGCGGGGATTATTGCCCTCGATACGAATTTTGACGCGGCCCAAGGGGTGAATGAACTGCCGACAGACTTGAGCGATCGCACTGACCAAATCTTTGACTCTTGCTCTGCGGTGGGCAGTAATCGCTTCACGGTCACGGGGCGGGGCGGCGTTGGGGAATTTCTCCAACCGACGCTGAACCATTCGGAAGATTGGCAGGATACGCGCACCATCGTTGTGGGAACTGCCACCCAACCCTTCACCCTTGATGATCCATCAGCCACCATGCCCCTGCCACCGACGTTGCTCAGTTTAATGGGAGGAACGGGCTGCAAGAATCCCGCAGCGTCGCCCTAGGTGAGGAGATCGTGCAAGCGTTGGGCCAGTTGAGCTTTGCCAAATTTTGCGATCGCTTCTGTGCGTAACCAATCGCCCCGGCAGCGGGGGTCATCCCCTTGGAGCATGGCGATACAACCCTGGGCGATCGCGCTCACATTGCGATGCTCCACTTGCCAGCCCACCCGCCCATCCTGCAACGGATCGGCCGAGCCATCCCCCAACCCCGACAGCACCGGAATCCCCGTCACCATCGCTTCGAGGTAGACAATGCCAAAGCCTTCCTGGGAGGGCATCACATAGGCATCGGCGACGCGGTAATGATCCGGGAGTTCCGCCGTGGGGACAAAGCCCGCGAAGATGACGCGATCGCTCACCCCCGCCTCGGCCGCCAACTGGGCCAAACGCGGTTGATCCCCCCCGCGCCCAATCACCAAATACTTCACCGTCGGAATCGCCGCCGCAATCTCCGGCAGAGCTTGGATCGTCACATCGACTCCTTTATAAATATCCTCCGGCCAGAGTCGCGCCACGGTCATCAACACCTTCGCCCCGTGCAGTCCGTAGCGATCGAGCAGTGTTGCCGGTTTTGGCCCCGGTGTGAATTGGGTTTCATCGACGACGCAGGGTAAAAACTCAACACGATTATGGGGGATATTGTGGGAGGCACAGAGGCGATCGCGGCTATGGCGGCTAATCGTCCAAATCGTCGCCGCGCCGCGCAGGGCGTTAATTTCCCAGGCCGACAAATGCTCCCACACGCCCCACACCTCTTTGCCGTAGGTCATCACCACGTAGGGAATCCCCAAGGGGTTACAAATCAACTGCACGAGGGGCGCGAGTTTGACGTGACCGCAGATCACCCGCTCCGGTCGGGAAAACAGGCAAAATTTCAACAGGTGGAGGGCAAGGCGGAGGCGTTGAATCAGGCTAGAGCGGTGGTAGAGATAGGTGAAGGAAAGGCGATCGCGCATCAACGGATTCACCGACGGCGGGCGATCGTGGAGCAGCGCCACCGTCCCCCGATGATCATCTTGCTTCGCCCAGTGACCATAGGCCTGCAACACATCCTTCACATAGGACTGAATCCCCCCCTCGCGGGCGAACAATTCCAAAAACACAAAAAGATGGCGCATAACATCAAGTTAACCCGCAGGAAAAAAGCCTCAATCCAGTGTAATTTACCTTTTCACCCGAATTATCCGGTGCTCCATGCCTAGAGTTCAGCGTTTGGACAGCGTTTAACAGGCAGAATGGGCATTGATGTGGGGCGCAAACTGCCGGGCCAGGGGAGAATTTCAGGGCGATCGCTGCCCCGCTGGAGACAGAAATCGCTAAGATGGTGGCTAGGCAGGCATTTCCTGTTGTGAACCATTTTTAGTCCTTGGTATTTGCTATGACTGCAACTCAAGCCCCTCAAAAAGGTATTCTGCTCTCTGAATCGGCCCTCGAACACCTGCAACAACTGCGATCGCAACACGGTAGCGACCTATGCCTGCGGGTTGGGGTACGTAATGGTGGCTGTTCGGGAATGTCCTACGCGATGGATTTTGAGAACGCCGAGAATATTCGTGAAGATGATGAAGTTTATGATTACAACGGCTTCAGAATCGTCTGTGACCCCAAAAGTCTGCTGTACATCTACGGGATGCAGTTGGACTATAGCAACGCGCTGATCGGGGGGGGCTTCCAATTTACGAACCCCAACGCCAACCAAACCTGCGGCTGTGGTAAGTCCTTCGGGGTTTAGGCCGTAACCCTCAGAACGGTGTACACTAAGCGATCGCGCCGACGGGTTGCGAATACGTTGCTTAATGATTAGAACTATGCCAGATTCTGTATCCTCACTCTATGAAAGTGGCCTTGAACGCTACCAAGCGGGGGAAAGTCCGGAGACGCTCATCCCGGTTTTCCGTGAGATCTGCGATCGCGCTCGCAAAAATCCCGCCGCTTGGTCTAGCTTGGCCTGGTTGTATCTCCTCTGTAACAAGGGCAAGCAAGCCCTAAGCGCGGCCCAGAAAGGGATTAAGCTTGACCCCAACGCCCCCCAAGCTCGGATCAACCTCGCCCTCGCGATGTTGGAAACCGGCGAAAAAGGGGTGCGGGCCCATGTGGAAGCGGCCCAAGACATGATGGCCGCTAGCCCGGAGATCCGCCAAGATATCATCGATAACATTGAAGATGGCTTGAGTCGTAAACCCGATTGGAAAGCCTTGCAACGTTTGAAAGCATGGCTCACCGAGTAGGGGGTTGTGATCGCGCCCCTGTTCCCTTCTGACACATTAAAATGGCTCCGAAGCAATCGCTCATTGGCTTGAAGGCGACCCAATTTCGCCACCCCCTCGACCAAGATGCCACCCGTGCGCTCCAGCAAGTGCCGGGTTTAGATATTGTCATCCGCACCCTGCTGGGGCCCGTGGCGGAAGAGTTCATGTTGATTAACAACGTGGCGGCCAGCGTCCAAGTGGGGCCGCAGCAATTGCCCAATCTCCATGATCTTCTGCTCGAAGCCTGTCAAGTCCTCGATGTGGAGCCGCCCCAGCTCTATGTCAAGCAACATCCCACCCCCAACGCCTACACCCTCGCGATGCGGGGGAAGCGGCCGTTTATCGTGCTCCATACGGCATTGATTGACCTGCTGACCTGGGAAGAGGTGCAGGCGGTGATTGCCCATGAGTTGGGGCATTTGAAATGTGAGCATGGGGTTTATATGACCTTGGCGAATGTGATGGCGTTGGCCGCGTCGCTGGTGCCGACCTGGGGGGCACTGTTGACCCAGGTGATCCAAGACCGGATGCTGGAATGGTCGCGCTGTGCGGAGTTGAGTTGCGATCGCGCTGCCCTTCTCGCCTGCCAAAACCCCGATGTGGTGATGTCGGTGTTGATGAAATTGGCGGGCGGTTCACCGCGTCTAGCTCCGATGT
>CAZCWE010000313.1:0-1858 GCA_964502285.1 uncultured Spirulina sp.
TGTTGGCCCGATGATTACCGGCGGCTTGGACGTGCGGTTTAACGATAAATGGGTCGCCAATGCTGGGCTTAATGTGGGCTTCTTGGGCGATGACGCGGAGTTTGGCATCGTGATTGGGGTGGGTTATATTTTCTCCAATCGCTAGGGAACGGGCGGCCCAACGATCGCCCCTCTGCCGATGAGCCGCACCTACACCACCACCGGCATTGTTTTAAAAGGAATCGCGATGGGGGAAAGCGATCGCCTCGTGACGATCCTTTCCCCGGATCGCGGCCTGCTCCGGGCTGTGGTGCCGGGAGCACGCAAACCGAAGTCGTCCCTGCGGGGGCGGCTGGAGTTGTTTGTGGTCAATGAATTGCTGGTGGTGCAGGGGCGATCGCTCGACCGGGTGATCCAAGCCGAAACGCAGGAATCCTTCGCGCCCCTGAGTCGCGATTTGGCCAAGTTAGCGATCGCGCAATATTGGGCCGAACTCGTCCTCACCCTCGCCCAGAGCGACCACAGCCCCGCCGACCTCTACCACCTCCTGATCCAACACCTCACCCTCCTCACCCACCTCGACCCCACCGCCTCCCTCGATACCCGCGTCGCCCAACTCAGCCAAGGCGTGATTCACCTCCTCCAGTGGGGCGGGATTGCCCCCCAATGGGACACCTGCTGTGTGACGGGAGAGGCGATCGCGCCCCCCCTAGATGACCCCCGGTGGCGCGTTGGCATTGACTTCGACCAAGGCGGCCTCGTCCTGCTCCCTCCCCCCGCCGCGATCCGCTGCCACGCCTACCTCACCAACATCGAAACCTATCTCCTCCAACAACTCAGCCAAACCCACCCCGACCTCATCGCCTCCCCCCACCTCGGCAGCACCCTCGCCTGGCGCGGCATCGAACGCATCCTCCGGCAATATACGCAATATCACTTCGGCAATGTCATTCGTTCGGCTGCATTACTTGATACCTTATTCATAGAAGAGTTTTAAAAACATTGAAACTCTGTTGTTTCAATCAGTCTTATGCGTATCCTTGATGACACCGATGCAATGGACTTGCCCAGCGCATCCCCTGACCATGATTCTGAAACAGACCCAACACCGCCCCCCGACCACGGCCCCGGCTTTGGCCCCGTCCTTCGCAATCGTCGCTTCCTCGTGTTGTGGAGTGGGCAGATCTTTTCCCAATTAGCGGACAAGGTGTATTTGGTCTTGATGATCGCCTTGATCAGTAGTCATTTCCACGCCAACGAGGACTTCATCAGCAATTGGGTCTCGGCGGTGATGATCGCTTTTACGATTCCGGCGGTGCTGTTTGGCTCCTTGGCGGGGGTCTATGTGGATCGTTGGGTCAAAAAAGATGTGCTGGTGTGGACGAATCTCTGGCGCGGCGGCTTGGTGTTGGTGATTCCGCTGCTGCTGTGGGGGACGCAGGATTTGGGCAAGGTGTGGACAGTGCCGGTGGGGTTTGTGGGCTTGTTGGTGGTACGTTTTTGGTGTCCACGTTGACGCAGTTTTTTGCGCCGGCAGAACAGACGGCAATTCCGCTGATTGTGCCGCGATCGCAACTCCTCCCCGCCAACTCCCTCTACACCACCACGATGATGGTGCTGTTGATCGTCGGGTTTGCCGTTGGGGAGCCCCTCCTTGCCCTGGTGCAAACAACGGTGCAACACCTTAACCCCCAATGGGGCTTTGGGCGGGAATTGCTCGTGGGCGGGGCCTATGCGATCGCCGGTCTGCTCCTCCTCTTCCTCAGAACCGGCGAAACCGCCGAAACCTGATCGCCTTTTCCATTGCCCTCTGGTCGGGCATGACCGCGCTGTGCGGCATGGCGCAGAACTACCTGCAGCTGCTGCTGGCCCGTATCGG
>CAZCWE010000313.1:1868-5362 GCA_964502285.1 uncultured Spirulina sp.
CCAAGACATCTGGGATGGGGTGCAATACCTCAAGGACAATCACCACGTCCGCAATGCCATGGTGCAGTTGATCATCCTCTTCAGCGTCTTCGCCGCCCTCGCCGTCCTCGCTGTGCCCCTCACCGCCGACATTCCCGGCCTGAAACCGGAACAGTTCGGCTTTCTCCTCGCCGCTGGTGGTGTGGGCATGGCGATCGGGGCGTTCATCCTGGGCCATTGGGGCCAACGCTTCCCCCATCTCTCCCTCACCCTCCTCGGCAGTTTAGGCATGGCCGCCGCGTTGTTTGCCCTGTCCTGGTGGAGTACCCATTTAGTGGGCGCACTCCTGGCCACGGCGGCGCTGGGCTTCTGTGGCGCGTTCGTCGGTGTGCCGATGCAAACCACGATCCAATCGGAAACCCCCGAAGCAATGCGCGGCAAAGTATTCGGCTTACAAAACAATGCGGTGAATATTGCCCTGTCCCTTCCCCTTGCCTTAGCCGGGGTAGCGGCGGCAATTTGGGGATTACAGCCGGTTTTAGACGCTCTAGCTCTCCTCGTCTTGCTCGGAGGCCTGCTGAGTTGGACTATTTCCCGTAGAGGCGTGGTACCATCAACATCAACAAATGTTACGGAAAGTTAGGGCAAATGTTGCGTTCCTTAACGAACAGTCTGCGCCCACTCCTCTGAATGCATGCACATTGCTTGGTTGGGAAAAAAAACGCCATTTTGTGGCAATGTCACCTATGGCCGAGAGGTCACCAATGCGCTTTTAGACCGTGGGCATCCGGTCAGTTTTCTCCATTTTGCCCAACCTGAGTTAGCTCATGCTCCGGTCAAATCGTCCTGTGCGGAAATCGCCCTACCGTTTCTCTATAAGTCCCAGGTTTACACGATTCCGACGCTAAAATCGAGTCGGGTTTTGATGCGATCGCTCCAACACCTCAAACCCGATCTCGTCCATGCCTCCCTCACCCTCTCGACTCTAGATTTTCGCCTGCCGGATCTTTGCACGGCGCTGAATATTCCCCTCGTCGCCACCTTCCACCCCCCCTTCGACAGCAAAATCCGCAACCTCAAATCCAGCACCCAATACCTCACCTATCAGTTTTACGCGCCCTTTCTCGCCCATTACGATCGCGTCATCGTCTTCTCCAACATCCAAAAAGACCTCCTCGTCCGCTTAGGTGTGCCCGCAAGCCGCGTCACGATCATCCCCAACGGCGTTGATATTCAAAAATACTGCCCCGGCCCCTCCCCCCTGAAAACCCGCCTCAATGCCGAACGCCTCTACGTCTACATGGGACGAATCGCGACGGAAAAAAATGTGGAGGCGATGTTAAAAGCCTGGAAACAGACCCCCATGGGCCCCCGGACGAAACTCCTGATCGTGGGCGATGGCCCCCTGGCGGCTTCCTTAAAACAGTTATACGGCCCCCAAGATGGAATCATCTGGTACGGCTACGAGGCGAACGAGCAGCGACGGATTGAGATTTTGCGGGCGGCGGATGTGTTTATCTTGCCGTCGTTGGTGGAGGGCCTATCCTTGGCTCTCTTAGAGGCGATGGCCTGCGGTGTGGCTTGCATTGCCACCGATGCCGGCGCGGATGGGGAGGTGATTGACCAGGGAGCGGGGATGGTGATGGATACCCACGATGTGACGGGCCAGTTAAAAACCCTGCTGCCGATTTGCCGCGATCATCCGGAGTTGGTGAAATTGCTGGGACAAAAGGCACGGGAACGAGTGCTTGATCGCTACACGCTGCATTACAATATGACTCGCCTCGAACATCTCTATAGCGAAGTGGTGGGGGTGCCGGTGGTGGAATATAACTACAGCCAATGGGCTTCGTCTTAGGGAAACGGGAGCGGAGGTAGCAAGAATATTGCAATTGTCAAGATCAGATGCTCAGAATAATGGCTGATCTTGTCGAGGGGGCGATCGCACGATTAGCGTAAAGATGTATCGTTGGTATTGTGCATCGTTAAATTATGGCTCACTTAAAACTCCTCCACACGTCCGGTGCTTGGTCTGCCAGTTCACTGAATGGGCGCGATCGCACCACCCTCACCCTCCAAGCTCACTTTAAACCCCGCGAACTGCGCCGCGATTGCGACTACGGCATCCACGGCACACTCTATCCCGCGATGATGTCCCCCCAACAATCAAGCCGCTGCTGTGTGGTGATGGTGCATTTCAACCCCCAGGAATGCCGCTACGGGTGGGGCCATTGGTTCCCCTGTGGTGGGCTGCGTCCCCAAGCTCGCGCCATCACAACCATTCAACTCCCGCCGGCCATTCGTCTCACCGCGAACGAGGCAACCATTCCCGCCCAATTGGTATTGATGGCATCGCAAACATCCCCGGTGTTTAACGGCTTAACCGCGATCGCCTCTTGACCCTTCCCCGATAATTCGGCAGGCTCTGAGGGCGGCGCATCAGGCCGCAGCACCTTCACGGAGTATTAACCCCCATGCCGAATCATTCCCCAGATGACCGCAGTGAGAATCAACACCATTTGATCGGTTGGATTCTGTTCGTCTTGTGCGCTCTCTGTTTTCTCGCCTCTAGCCTTCAAAATCGCGATCTGTTGGCCTGCATCGGTAGCCTGCTGTTTCTGATTGCCTGTGGGTTTTTCATTGTGCCGCTGGTGAAAAAAATGGAGCGGTGAGGCGAGTTAAGCCTGGGTTTTAGAGAGGCGATCGGCGCGGCGGGTGGTTTCGGGAAGGCGGTATTGGGGGGTGCAGCGGAGCACATAGTCGATCGCGGTGGGGAGGCTGAGGCGGTGGCCGATGGAAATATAGAGGGGTTTGGTCTGGGAGCGCGATCGCAGCACCGCCCCAATCGTTTCATCCCCATCCCGGAGCGGTGTCCAATCCCCTTTTTCTGGCCCCGGTTCATCATGCGTCCCGATAAACCTGGACTTCGCCACCCCAATCGTCGGACAGTCCAACACCACCCCCAAATGACAGGCCAAACCAAAGCGGCGCGGATGGGCGTAGCCCTGGCCATCGCAGAGCAGCAGATCCGGAGTGAGGGTGATTTTTGCCAAAGCAGCCAAGAGGGCGGGGACTTCCCGAAAAGAGAGATACCCCGGCACATAGGGAAAGGTGGTGGGAATCTCGGCTGTGGCGGTTTCGAGCACTGCCAAGTCGGGAAAGCTCAACACCACCACCGCCGCCCGTGTGATGCCTGCGGCCCGATCAAAACCCGCATCAAGACCCGCCACCCGTGCCACAGGATCGAGGCGATCGGTGGTGATGACCTGCGATCGCAACTCGGTTTGGATCGCTTTCGCCTCGGCAAAGGTGGGCGACCAGTTGTGATGCCGGTGCGCTTGCATGATTATCGGGGCTCCTCGGTTGGGGTCTGCTGGGCGAGACGTTCGGCCAGTTGGCGGCGGATGTTGTCGTGGACGCTGCGGGTGATCGGGTAGAAATACACCAAGACTAAGCCCAAGACTAAGACGATGATCGGGAAAGGGCCAACGACGAGGCGAATGGCCGTCAGGGCG
>CAZCWE010000314.1:0-5359 GCA_964502285.1 uncultured Spirulina sp.
TCTAAACTGACCCGATTAAGCCTAACGCTGATTTTGTACCGATGCAACTGTGTTAGGGTGGGGTCGCTGTGTCCCCTTTTTCCGTGCTCTCCTGGCGGTTCCCCGGATCAACTGGGGATTTTGTGGGATGGAGTACGGTGCAGCGATCGCAATTTCGTCACAATGATTGGTATTCGTTTTAAAACAGACCTATCCAAACCTTTGTAGGTTTTGATTGCCATGGTTTCTCCTCGTCCAATTTCACGCCTGACCCGCCGTCAGTGGCTGCGCTACAGCGGTCTGGTGGCGGCATCAATGGGCACAGCCGCCGTGCTGCATGGTTGCGATCGCTGGCAGCCCCCGGCCGATGATCCCGTGGTGCGGGTGGTGTATCTGCCGATCACCGATGCTTCGGCGTTGTTGGCAGCCTACGACAAGGGCTTTTATCGGGCAGAGGGCTTAGAGGCGGCTCGGCCCAAGTCCTACCGCTCTTGGGCAGCGATCGCCCAAGGCTTTATGGAGCATGAAGTGAACGTGATCCATATTCTGATGCCGACGGCGATCTGGATGCGCTACGGGGCACAGTTTCCCGGTCGGGTGGTGGCCTGGAATCATACCAACGGGTCCGCGTTGACGGTGCTGCCGACGGTGAACACGGTGACGGAGTTGGGCGGGCGATCGCTGGCGATCCCCTCGTGGTATTCGATCCATAATGTGGTGCTGCAAATGATCCTGCGCCATCACGGCCTCACGCCGGTGGTTCAGCAACCGGGGCAGGCCCTCGCGGCGGATCAGGTGGGCTTACAGGTGTTGTCGCCCCTCGATATGCTCGACTCCCTCCAACTCGAAGCGATCGCCGGCTACATCGTTGCAGAACCCTACAACTCCGCCGCCGAAACCCAGCAAAGTGGCAAACTCCTGCGGCTCACGGGGGATGTCTGGAAAGAGCACGCCTGTTGTGTGGTGCTGATGCATGACGACGACGTGCAACATCGACCGGATTGGACACAGCGGATCGTGACCGCCGTGGTGAAGGCGCAACAGTGGGCCCAATGGAACCGGCCAGAATTAGCCCATCTCCTGTCCCAAGCCGGGGGCAACTATATGCCCCATTCCCTGGCCGTCCTTGAACGGGTGCTGACCTACAATGACCATGATTTTTATCGCCGCCAAGGGGCGATTCAACATCCAGAATGGCGATCGCGCCGCGTTGATTTTCAACCCTACCCCTTCCCTTCCTACACCGAAGCCCTCGTCAAAGCTTGCCAAACCACACAATTCGAGGCGGATGTTCCGTGGTTAAATAGCCTAGACCCCGCCCAGGTTGCCACAGAGTTGGTTGATCCATCCTTTGTGCGGCAGGCCTTAAGTGAAGTGGGCGGCCCCCAAGCCTTTGGGCTGGCCTTGGATTTAAATCGCACCGAATTGATTCAAGTTTAGGGCCTAGGGGCAGAGTTGCGATCGCTTGCCCGGCCCAAAGTCTCATCGTTTCCCTTGGTTTTTGGTTCACCATGACGACATCCTATCTGCGTCGAGCATTGCACCATTCTTGGTCACTGACCCAATTGATTCAATTCGGCTTAGTGGCGATCGTGGTGCTCACGGTGTTGATTGTGGGGGGGAGTTTGACCGCGTTAAGTTATCAAGCCCACCTCGAAGAGGCTTGGCAGCTTCAACAAGCACGAGTCCAAACCGCCGTAGGAGAGATTGAGTCCCATCTCAACGGGCTGCAATACCCATTTAACTACTTCAGCAAAGTCCGGGGTCTGAGTCGCCTTGAACCCGATGTGCAACGCAGTTTCCTCGAAGGCTTAACCCGCAAAAACTATGCCTATGAAGCAGTGGCCATTTTTGATCGTCAGGGTGACTTCCGGGCTGGGGTTGCCCCCTATCAAACCGGGGATGCCGAGCAGGCGTTTCTGCTGTCCCATCGGCAAATGGTGCGGCGTGTCCTCAATCGTTCGGAACAGTTACTGAGTCCGGTGACGTTAGATACGGATCGCCGAACCCTGTTAGTGACCATTGCCACCCCCCTCTATGATGCCCAGAATCAACTGGATGGAGTGTTGCTAGCATCGATCAATTTGGCAGGCTTGAATGGGATTATTGCCCAAACCCTCATCGGTCGAAATGGATATATCTACATTGTTGATCAGCGTCAGCTCATTCTGACCAAGACAACTAACATCAACGAGATTCGCCAACTGTTTCAATTAGAGCGGCTGCCTAATGCGATCGCTTCCCATGTTTTGTACAGCGATCCGTCCCATCAGTTCAAGATCTACGAGGGATTGCAAGGCCAGTCAGTGTTAGGGGTGACAGCGTTGGTGTATAGCGTTGGGTGGTATGTGGTGGTGGAGTTGCCGGTGGTGGAGGTGTATGCTCCGGTGTGGAAGTTGACGATGATGATGCTGTTGACAGGCGGGGGGGCGATCGCGATCGCGGTCACCCTAGGACTCTGGATCACACGCAGCATTGTGAAGCCGCTGCACCGTTTGACCCAAGCCGCCGAAGCCATCAGTGATGGAGATTTTCAAACCCGTGTCCAGATTCACCAAACCAACGAACTCGGCACCCTGGCCACCGCGTTCAATGTGATGATGGAGCGGATGGAGGCGGCGTTTGCGGATCTCGGTACGAAAAATACAGAGCTGGGGAATGCTCTCCAGGAGTTGAAAACCACGCAACTCCAACTGATTCAAACCGAAAAAATGTCCAGTTTGGGGCGTTTAGTGGCAGGCATTGCCCACGAAATCAATAATCCGATTAACTTCATCCACGGGAATCTGCTCCACGCCAACTTTTATGCCAAGACCCTATTGGAATTGGTTCATCTTTACCAAACCTACTATCCTGACCCACATCCGGCGCTGGCGAATGCGTTGCTTGAGGCTGAAATCGACTTTATTGAACAGGATTTTCCGCAGTTGATTCAGTCGATGCAGGATGGCTCCAAGCGGGTGGAAAGTATTGTGACTTCGTTACGGAATTTTTCGCGGTTGGATGAGGCGCAGTTAAAGGCGGTGGATATTCATGAGGGGATTGAAAACACGCTGCTTTTGCTCCAAAGCAAACTCCAATACGATCCTGATCTGCCGCCGATCGCACTCCAAAAACACTATGGTTCCTTGCCACAGGTGGAGTGCTATCCGGCGTTACTGAATCAGGTGTTGTTTAATGTGCTGGAAAACGCGATCATTGCCCTCCATCCCTACTGCAATGTTCGCAGCGATCGCCAACCAACGATCACCCTCACCACGATGGATGCAGTGGGCAGGCTTGATCTAGAGACGGCTGCACCAACGCCAGGCGTTACGATTGCGATCGCCGATAACGGGGTCGGCATTCCCCCCGATGTCCAAGCGCAAATGTTTGACCCGTTCTTCACCACTCGCCCCATTGGCCAGGGCACTGGCTTGGGACTATCCCTGAGCTACAAAATCATTGTGGAAAAGCATCACGGCCAAATTGACTGTCAATCCACCCCAGAGGAGGGCAGTTGTTTTCGGCTCTGGCTCCCCCTGCGCCACACCCCCGACTAGCTGGATCTAGAGTTCCCAACAGTAGAGCGTCGCGGGTTCGTCTTCGGCGACGGCGGTACAGGTGCGCGTTGGGGGCCAGTCTCCTAGGTCGAAATCGCGGGTGATGATGCGGCTGCCGGGGCGGAGTTGCTGCTGGAGACGGGGGCGGAGACGGAGATTGAGATGGGGCAAGAGGTAGAAGAAGACCACCGTGGCTTCGTGGAGATCGCAGTCAAACAAATTGCCTTGGCGGAACTCGACGAGATGGGCGACATTGGCGGCGATCGCCTGCGATCGCGCCTCCGCCACCAACGCCCCCTCCAATTCAATCCCGACCCCTCGGGTTCCCCACCGTTGCGCCGCCGCAATCAACACCCGCCCATCGCCACAGCCCAAGTCATAAATCACATCCTCCGCCCCCACCCGCGCCAAATACAGCAGGGTCGTCACCATTGCGGTGGGGGTGGGAATATAGCCAATATCAGGGCGATCGCTCACATCAACAGTTTCGGCTCAACTCCCCCATTCAACAATAAAACGCGCAAGGGTTGAGCTTGCGCGTTCGGGTCATGGGTGGGTTCAATGCCACAAATTGGGATGGGTTATGAGGCGGGAAACCTTAGGCAGACTTCCGCTTCGTGGATGCGATCGCGCCACCCACAGCCGCCAAGCCCAACAGCAACGAAGGTTCCGGCACGGTTGCCGGCTCGTCTGCCGGGATGGCTTGCGCCAAGGTGTAATTGCCCGTGTGCGACACCTTATCCAGGGGATCAACCACACCGGATCGCGTTGCGGAGAAGCCAAATTTGTAGGAGGTTGATCCTTTATAGGACACTTTCACCAACTCGCTGGCTTGAATGGGGCCACCGGCCAAGGCCGAGACGACCGCTAATTCGGTGCTGTTCAAGAAAGAGAAGAGTTGCGGCGTTGCATCGTAGTGACCCGCGAGGACGATGTCTAAGCCACCATCGGCATTGCTGGCCACCGATTGCACGTTGGGGTCGCTGAAGCGTTCAAACCCGCCGCTGGTCAAGAAGCGATCGAACAGGCTAGCTGTGGTGGGGGCCGCTGCCGCCGCTTGAGCCGCTGCGATTTGGGCGAAAACGGGGTTTTGCGTTTGGGCAAAAACGGTTTGATAGGCGACGCCGCTCACGGCTTGGGCAATGCCTACATCAGTAATGCCATAGGCCGCAAACGCCGCATCAAACCAGGTGTTGGCGAGGTCATCATTGCCATAGCTGGTGGTGGCGTTGCCAGTGCCGAACCAGTCGGAAGCGGTGAGGCTGCTGATCACCACATCGAAGCCATCTACTTGGCCGGTGAGGGTGATGGCGTTGTTGAAGTCGGCGGTGTTGGGGTTGGTGGTGTTGCCGCCCAGTTCTACATTGCCTAAGCCATCGAGGGAAGTTTGCCAGTTGGTGGCATTGTTGGCGACTTTGACGGTTTCATTGCTGCCGTTGACACCATAGGTGAGGTGAGTGCCGCTGACGCTGGCCCCAGTCAGGGTTCCGGCGAAGGCGGGAGTGACAACCAATGCGCCCCAACCGAGAGCGAACGATGCACCGAAGAGAAAAGATTGAACTGCGTTTTTCATGACTACCATAACCCCAATAAACAAAATGTTCCTGTCGCTGTGACTAACCCAAACAAAAACCATACCGGCACAATACTGTATGCCCTATCTACCATCAAACCCTGTTTCTTCAATTTGTAGGTGAAGTTTCCGTAAAATTTTGCCTGATTTTTGCACAGTAACGATGAATTTTGAGTACAGGACGAAAGTTGAAATGTACGACAAAATCTGAAGTTTGAAGGGGGTGGGAGCATCCTGCTCCCTATTTTGTCTAAATCCCAACGGG